>NZ_DBNHWK010000013.1:0-21961 GCF_057140465.1 Gaiella sp. | reverse complement strand
GGGCCCTCGGCCTGGCGCCGCAACTGCGATCCGCTTGCGGACGCGGGCTCCGGCTCCCGCGCCGACCGTGCCGCTCGTCGTCGGCAGCGCCGTCAGCCGGCGGGCTTCCGGAAGCGGACGTGCATGTGGTCCTCGTGGTTCGGGTAGGGGACGACGACCCCGCCCGGCCCGCGGAGGCCGGTCGCGTAGCCGACGAAGACGATCTGTGCGCCGGCGGCGACGAATCGGTCGAGGAGGTCCTGCGCGAGCTTCCGGTCGACCTGGGCCGTGCGCGCCGGCGCGCGGAGCGCACGGTCGAGTCGCGGGTAGTACACGTCGACGTCGAGCCCGTTCTGATGGGAGCGGTGCTGATTCATCGGCCCGCCGCCGCGGAAGCTGATGTCGCCGACGACCACGCGCGGCGCGTCCGGGTGTGCGGCGCGGTGGGCGGCGAGCACCGAGATCACGGTGCGGACCGTGCGCTCGGTCCCGTACAGCCGCCACGGCTGGTTCGGGACGCTGTCGCCGACCGGGTTCCAGGTCACCCAGTCGGCGCCCTCCACGGGGAGCTGGGTGCCGCCGGTCAGGGAGCCGGCGTAGGGGAGCCCGCGCGCCGTCCCCGGGCGCCAGCGGACGGACGGGTAGGACGGCGTCTCGGGGGCGGGCTTCGCTTGCCGACGTCCGGCGTCCCCCGGCGTCGTGCCCGCCGCCACGCGCCCGGCCGTCAGCGGCGGCGGCGGCTCGTCCACGGCCGCGGGCCCGTCGCGTCCGAGCCGGAGTGTGAGGCTCGGCGGATCCTCGAGGAGCACCCCGTCGGCGCGTGACGCCGCGCCGGGCCGCGGCCCGGCGACCGTCAGCATCATGGTCGGGCCGATCACGAGCGCCGCGGCCCGCGTCTTGCGCGTGCTGCGCCGGCGCCGGAACTCGGCGCGCCGCCGACGCGAGGCGGCGAGCCCGTTCGGCGCCACGGGCGCCCCGGCTGCGGGAGCGAGGCCGAAGAACGACGGCGCGTGGAGCGCCAGGGACGCCACGTCCCCGCTCGATCGGTCGCCGAGCCAGAGCGCGTCCGTGTCCAGCCAGATCTCGCCTCGCCGCCAGGCCATGAGCCGACTCCCTTCGCGCGTCGCGCCGCGTGTCCTGCGGCACACTGGCGGGCCTTCCGGGTCGATGGTACCTCCGGCCGACGCCTGTCTCGAGGGCCCGTCAGGCCGGGCCGGCGAGCGAGGCACCGGGCCCGGGCGACGGACGGTCGCCACGGCGTCGCCCGGCCCGTCGCCCGAGCAGGGCGGCGGCGACGAAGCAGCATCCCGACGTGACGGGCGGGGCCGCCAGCATCAGCGCGACGTCGAGACCGAGGCCGAGACCGGGCGTCGCGAGGACGAGCAGCGCGCCGCCGACGAGCGGGTGACGCCAGCCGAGGATCGCGAGCCCGACGAGCAGGGCGACCAGGACGAGCGAGAAGACGCCCGCGCCGACGTCGCGGTCGCCGCCGATCCCGACCAGCAGGCTGGCCGCCACGACGCCCAGGAACGCGGCCTGGAGCGCGAGGGGCACGACCCCGAGGATGCGAAGGCGCCTCGACCATGCCGTTCCGCGGTCGGGCCGCGCGCGGACGTCGCCGCCCGTCGAGCCGGTGAGCCAGACCCAGCGCGCCCCTGCCGGCGCGTGTCGCGCCAGGTAGCCGCGCCAGCGCAGGAGCTGCGTCACCCAGAACACGCCGGCGACGACCGGGAACAGGAGCGCGAACGCGACGATCGTGCCCAGCGGGTCGTCCCACAGCAGTCCTTCGAGGAACGTCGCGGCGCCGGCGGCGGCGAACACGAAGGCGGCGAAGGCCAACGCCCGGCGCCAGGAGGGCGGGTGCGGCGGCCCCGCGAAGACGGGCGATCGCCCGAGCCACCGCGACATCCGTCCCATGCGCCCTCCTCTCTCCCTCACCCAAGCACCCCGTCGCCGTGGTCGCATCCGCGGCGGCACCGATCGCGGGTCGGGATCGACGCGGACGGCGCTCCCGGGCCCGGAGTGGCCGCGCCCACGGCCGTGTCCGTAGAGTGCGCGCATGTCGTCCGCGACGTGCAGCGCCTGCGGCCACGCCGTCGCCGCCGGTGCGAAGTTCTGCGAGGAGTGCGGCACACCGCTCGCCCGCTCGTGCCCGTCGTGCGGTGAGGCGGTGTCCGGGCGGGCGAAGTTCTGCGGTGAGTGCGGAACGCCGCTCGAGGCCGCTGTCCCGCCGACGGGCGCGGCTCCCCGTGCCGAGGCCCCGACGGCGGAGCGCCGGCTCGTGAGCGTGCTGTTCGCCGACCTCGTCGGCTTCACGACGCTCGCCGAGGGTCGCGACGCCGAGGACACCCGCGAGTTGCTCTCCCGCTACTTCGACGCCGCCCGCGCCGTGATCGAGCGCTACGGCGGCACGGTCGAGAAGTTCATCGGCGACGCGGTGATGGCCGTCTGGGGCACCCCGGTCGCCCAGGAGGACGACGCCGAGCGTGCCGTCCGCGCCGCCCTCGACCTCGTCGACGCCGTCGCCGGTCTCGATGCGGCGCTCGAAGCACGTGCGGGGGTGCTCACCGGCGAGGCGGCGGTGACGCTCGGGGCCGAGGGACAGGGGATGGTCGCCGGCGACCTCGTCAACACGGCCGCGCGCATCCAGTCCGCCGCCGACCCCGGCACGGTCCTCGTCGGCGATGCGACGCGACGTGCGTCGGAGGCGGCGATCGCGTACGCCGACGCTGGAGAGCACGAGGTGAAGGGGAAGGCGGAGCCGCTCCACCTCTGGCGCGCGGTCGGCGTCACCGGCCAGCGCGGCGGCGCCGGCCGGGCGGCGGGCCTCGAGGCGCCGTTCGTCGGCCGGCGCGCCGAGCTGCGCCTCGTCAAGGACCTGTTCCACGCGAGCGCCGACGAGGGGCGCGCCCGCCTCGTGTCGGTCGTCGGGGTCGCGGGGATCGGCAAGTCGCGGCTCTCGTGGGAGTTCGAGAAGCACGTCGACGGGCTCGCGACCCAGGTCTGGTGGCACCGTGGCCGCTGCCTCTCCTACGGAGACGGGGTCGCCTACTGGGCGCTCGCGGAGATGGTGCGCGCCCGTGCCGGGATCGTCGAGGACGAGGGCGAGGCGAGCGCCCTCGCGAAGCTGGGCCGCTGCGTCGCCGAGCACGTGCTCGATGCCGAGGAGCGCGCATGGGTCGAGCCGCGGCTGCAGCACCTGCTCGGGCTCGCCGACCGCAGCGCGCCCGACCGCGAGGACCTGTTCTCCGCCTGGCGCCGCTTCTTCGAGCGCCTCGCCGAGCAGGGCCCGCTCGTGATGGTGTTCGAGGACATCCACTGGGCCGACGAGGGCCTCGTCGCCTTCGTCGAGTACCTGCTCGACTGGGGCCGGCACCACCCGATCTTCGTCCTCACCCTGGCCCGACCGGAGGTCGCCGATCGCCACCCGGGCTTCCCCGGGGCGACGCGCAGCGCCACGACGCTCCCGCTCGAGCCGCTCGACGACGAGGCGATGGACGAGCTGCTCACCGGCCTCGTCCCCGGCCTGCCCGACGAGACCCGGGAGGCGATCAGGGAGCGCGCCGACGGGATCCCGCTGTACGCGGTCGAGACCGTCCGCATGCTGCGCGACCGCGGCTTCCTCGAGCAGGTCGACGGCGACGTCGTCGTCACCGGTGACCTGGCGACGCTCGAGGTGCCCGAGACGCTGCACGCCCTCATCGCCTCGCGACTCGACGCCGTGAGCGAGCCGGAGCGCCGCCTCCTCCAGGACGCGTCGGTGCTCGGGAAGACCTTCACGAAGCAGGGCCTGGCCGCGCTCTCGGGGCTCGACGAGGACGAGATCGACCGGCTCGTCGCCGCCCTGATGCGCAAGGAGCTGCTCACGGTCGAGACCGACCCGTTCTCGGCCGAGCGGGGGCAGCTCGGGTTCCTGCAGGCGCTCGTGCAGCGCGTGACGTACGAGACGATCGCGCGGGGCGACCGCCGCCGCAGGCACATCGCCGCCGCCACGTACCTCGCCGTCGACGCCGGGCTCGACCCCGACGAGATCGCGGAGGTGATCGCCTCGCACTACCTCGACGCGTACGAGGCCGACCCGCAGGCGTCCGACCGGGACGACGTGCGTGCGGAGGCACGGCGCTGGTTCACCCGCGCCGCCGAGCGGGCGGCGTCGCTCGCGGCGTCGTTCGAGGCGCAGCGCGCCTACGAGCGCGCCGCCGACCTGGCCGGCGACGAGGTCGAGCTCGGGCGGTCGCTCGCCCGTGCCGGTGAGCTCGCCGCGTGGGGCCTCCGTCCGGAGGACGCGCAGCCCCTGCTCGAGCGGGCGATCGCCATCCTCGGCGAGCGGGGGCTCCGCTCCGAGACCGCCGCCGCCCAGGTGCGCCTCGGCGAGGTGCTGTTCGCGACCGGCCGTATCGAGGAGGCGCTGGCGGCGCTCTCGGCTGCGCTCGAGGCCCACGAGGCAGAGGGCGACGAGGCCGCCGTCGCCGCCGTCTCGGCGGAGCTGTCGCGGGCCCTCTACTTCGAGTCGAAGCCCGACGAGGCGCTGCCGCACGCCGAGCGCGCGCTCGACCTCGCGGAGCGGCTCCGGCTCGCCCCGGTCGTCGTCCAGGCGCTGATCACCAAGGCGCTCATACTCGGGCATCACCCGAACGAGCGTCTCGGGCTGGTGCGGCAGGCGCTCGCGCTCGCCGAGGAGTCCGGCGACGACCGCGGCGCCCTCCGTGCGTGCATGAACCTGAGCTACGTGCTCTCGGTCGCCGGCCGCAACGCCGAGTCCGAGCGCGTGGTCAGGCAGGGCCTCGCCCTGGCGCGCCGCGTGGGCCACCGCTGGTGGGAGCGAAGCCTCTCGACGAACCTGGTCGGCCATCTCGTCGACAGCGGCCGGTGGGACGAGGCCGAGCAGGCCTTCGCCGAGGCGGACGGCATCGCGGCGGCCGGGGACGCCGTGCACGCGTCGGCGTCCCTCGACATCGCCGCGCTCGCTCTGGCCCGCGGAGAGCGCGGGCGCGTCGTCGAGCTCGTCCGCGAGCCGGCGACGTGGCGTGACGCCGCGCACCGTCAGGTGAAGTCCGCGGGGTTGTACGCGCGGGCGCTCCTCGCCCTGGCCGAGGATCGATACGACGACGCGCTTCGCGAATGCCTGCTCGGCCTCCGCGACCGCGACGTCACGGAAGACCCGGAGTCCTCCGGGATCCTGATCGACAAGGGCTGTGGCGCAGCGCTCGCCCTGCGCTCCGCGGAGGGGATCACCGAGGTCGTCGCGCTCGCGCGGGAAGCGGCGGGCGGGGTGAGTTCGGTCGAGGCGAAGCTCCCGCTGCACGAGGCGCGGGCCGCCGCGCTGCGCGGTGACCCGGACCCCGGGTGGGAGGGCGCGGTCGCCGCGCTCCGGAGCCTCGAGAATCCGTACTGGATCGCGACGGCGCTGCTCGAGCAGGCCGAGTGGCTCTCCGCGCACGGCCGGGCCGAGGAGACGCCGCCGCTCGTCGCCGAGGCGCGCGAGGTCTTCGAGCGCCTCCGCGTTCCGCCGTCGCTCGAGCGCATCGACCGCCTGGAGGCGGCGTCCGCCCCGGCGCCGGCCGCGACCTAGCCCGGCCGCCGGTCGCGCGGGTGGCCGACTGCGGCCCAGCGATTAGAGTCATCCGTCACAACCGGAGCGTGCGCTCCGGGTTCCGCGGACGAGAGGAGGCCCGCATGGCCGGCTACGAGCACAAGAGCTTCGACGACCCGGACGAGGTGCGCGAGTTCCCGCTGGGACGGGCGGAGATCCTGAAGATCGGCGGCGGCGAGGTGGGGCGGATGACGCTGCAGCCCGGGTGGCGCTGGTCGGAGCACGTGAAGCCGACCGCCGGCACCGAGCTCTGCGAGGCGCCGCACTTCCAGTACGTGATCTCGGGTCGCGTCAGGGTCCGCATGGCGGACGGCTCCGAGCACGAGATCGCCGGCGGCGACGTGTCGGTCCTCCATCCGGGGCACGACGCCTGGGTCGTCGGGGACGAGCCCGTCGTCGGCATCGTCTGGGGCGGAGCCCACGTCTGGGGGAAGCCCGCCGGCGACTAGGCGCACGACGGCTCTGCGGTCGACGCCCCGTGCGAGACGCCGCCCGGGCTCGGGCCGGCGTGTGCAGGGGGCGTCGACCACGCACTCGAAGCTCGTCCCGCGTGACGGCACGCGTGGGGTGCCAGGACGCCTGGGCACGGGGAGGTCGCCCCGTCGCTCGCTGCGGTCACCGACGTCGGCCGGCGCCGGCGTCGTAGACTCCGTCCGTCCCCGGCGCGAAGGAGACGCGATGACCCGGTACCCGCACCTGTTCAGCCCGCTCCGGATCGGCACCGTGACGGTCCGCAACCGCATCATGCAGACGGCGCACGTCAAGCTGTACTCCGCGAACGGCGTCGACTCGCAGCGCAACGTCGACTACCAGGTGGCCCGGGCCCGTGGGGGCGCGGGGCTCCTGATCACCGGCAACCGGGTCGTGCACCCGACCTCGACGACCGGGTTCCCCCGTGTCTCGTGGGCGTACCTCGCCGACGCGCTCGAGGTGAACCGGCGGATGACCGACGCCGTCCACGAGCACGGCGCGGTGATCTTCGAGCAGCTGAACCACTTCGGCCTCAACGCCTCCAGCGAGTCGGCGGACGACCCGCGGGTGCTGTGGGGCCCGTCGGCCGTCAAGTCGCCGGCGTACGGCGAGACCCCGAAGGCGATGGAGCCCGAGGACATCGCGGAGCTCGTGGAGTGGTGGGGCCGGTGCGCGGAGCTGTCGCGCGAGGGCGGCTTCGACGGCACCGAGGTGCACATCTCCCACAGCTACCTGCTGCACCAGTTCCTCTCGCCGCTCTACAACAAGCGGGACGACGCGTACGGCGGCTCGTTCGAGAACCGCCTCCGCCTCGCCCGCGAGGTGATCGACGAGGTGCGCCGCCGCGTCGGCCCCGACTTCGTCGTCGGCGTCCGGATCAGCCTCAGCGACTTCATCCCCGGCGCGCTCGCCGTCGAGGACGCCGTTGCGGTCGCGCGCGCGCTCGAGCAGGACGGCCACATCGACTACGTGAACGTGACGGCCGCCGGCTACCACAACATCTTCATGGCGATCCAGCCGTCCGACGAGCCGGACGGCTACCTCGTCGACCTCACCGCCGAGGTCAAGGCGGCCGTCGAGGAGCTGCCGGTGTTCGCCGTCGGCGGGATCAAGCACGCCGACCTCGCCGAGGAGGTCGTCGCCTCCGGCAAGGCGGACATGGTCGCGATGACGCGTGCCCAGATCGCCGACCCCGAGTTCGCGAACAAGGTGCAGGAGGGGCGCGAGGACGAGCTCTACCACTGCATCCGCGGGAACCAGGGCTGCATCGGCAAGGTGTTCAAGGGACTGCCGATCAGCTGCACCGTCAACCCCGCGACCGGCCGAGAGGGCCGGCTGGGCACGATCCCGCCCACCGACGACCCTGCCCGTTGGCTCGTCGTCGGCGGAGGTCCCGCCGGCATGAAGGCGGCGGAGACGCTCGCCCGGCGCGGGCACCAGGTCGTCCTCGCCGAGCGGGAGGACCGTCTCGGCGGGCAGGTGAACCTCATCCTGCGCACCGCCGGCCGCGCGGAGTTCGGGTGGATCGTCCGCGACCTCGAAGCGCAGATGCGGCGGCTCGGCGTCGAGATCCTCCTCGGCACCGAGGCGACACCCGACCTCGTGCGCGAGCGGGGGCCGGACGGCGTGATCGTCGCCACGGGCGCCGTGCCCACGCGGACCGGGTTCTCGAGCGTCAACCCGCTCGTCGAGCGGCTCCCCGGGGTCGACCAGGACAACGTCCTCACCGCCTGGGACGTCCTCCTCGAGACACGCCCGGTCGGCAAGCGCGTGGTCGTCCTCGACGACGACGGCACCCGCTACGCGGCGGGCGTCGCCGAGGCGCTGCTCGACCGCGGCGCCGAGGTCGAGCTCGTCAGCCGCTGGAACGCGCTCTTCCCGACGACGGCGACGACGCTCGACATGGCGACGCTCTACAACCGCCTGCTCTCGAAGGGCCTCGCCTACCGGCTGAACGTCTGGGCGAAGGAGCTCGACGGCGACCGCCTCACGATCTTCAACCTCTACACGGGCGCCGAGGAGACCCTCGACGGCGTCGACACGCTCGTCCTCGCCACCGGCCCCAAGGCCGACGACGCGCTGTACCTCGAGCTCAAGGGCGCCGTCGCGAACCTCCACCGCATCGGCGACTGCGTCGCCCCGCGGAAGCTCGACCACGCGATCTACGAGGGCTTCGTCGCCGGGCTCGAGCGCTGGTCGCACGAGGAGCGCTACATCGAGGACGGCGAGCTCGAGCGGTGGGGGGAGGCGGTTCCCACGTAGCGCCTCCGTCCCCGCGGGCCGCGTGGCGGAGCCGGCGACACGCAGCGCACGGAGGATGCCGGCCGGCCGGGTCGAACACCCCGGTCCGTGATGCGTCGCCCGTACCGGCGGGGACTCCGTGTCCTCGTCGCCGTCGCAGTCCTCGCCGGCGTCTTCGCCGCGACCGCAGCCGCGCTCCGGTTCAGCGACGCGAGCTACTTCACGCCCGAGGGGATCGTCGGCAGCCCCTACGTCCACCGGTTCGAAGGCGTGGGTGGCTGCGGCCCGGCCCTGCCGTACCGGTTCACGGTGATCAACGGCGACATCCCTCCGGGCCTCGCGCTCGCCGCCGACGGTCTCCTGAGCGGCACGCCGACGACGCCGGGCTCCTTCTCCTTCTGGGTGAATCTCAGCGACGAGAACCCTCCGTCACGCGAGTGGTGTCGCCCGGGCTCGGCGCAGCGCCAGTTCACGGTCACCGTCGTCGCCGCGGAGCTCGCGGTCACGACCCGGCGGCTCCCGGACGGCAAGGTCGCGAAGCCGTTCTCCTTCCGGCTCCAGACATCAGGCGGCGTGGCGCCCTTCCGGTGGCGGATCACCGATGGAGCGCTCCCGACCGGTCTCGCGCTCGCGCCGGGCACGGGCGCTGTCCGCGGACGGCCCCGGCAGGCTGGGCGCTTCCGGCTCGGCGTCGAGGCGGTCGACCGCCTCGGCACGCCGGCCGCGGCGACGCTGCTGCTCGTCGTCACGAAGATGGAGGTCACGACACGGACGCTCCCGCGCGGCATCGCCGGACGCGCCTACCGCGCCCGGCTCGCCACGCGGGGCGGCGTCGGCCCGGTCCGCTGGCGGATCGTCGACGGCGCGCTCCCCCGCGGGCTCCGGCTCGTGTCCGGCGCCGTCACGGGACGGCCCCGGACACCCGGCGAGTTCCGCATCACGGTCCGCGCGCGCGACCGCTACGGCGACGTCTCCACCCGCAGGCTTCGCCTCGTCGTCCGCGGCGACACGAGCGTTCGCCGAGCAGGCGCGTAGGCACGACACGGACGAGACGGTCGCCCGTCGCCGTCGCGAAGCGCGCCGAGCGCCTCGCGCCGGGTGGTCAGCGGGGCTCTCGGAGCCGCCTCAGCTCGTGGTCGATCTCTGCCTCGGTCGTCGGTCGATCGAAGGAGGTCCGCAGTGCCGCGAATGCGACGATCGTCCCCCAGACGAGGGCGACGTAGAGGATCCACGGATCCCAGTCGCCCGGCTTGCCGCCGTCACTCAACCGCTCGAACGCCCCGTTCGACTCCCACTCGACGAACACCCAGACCGGCGCCAGCACGACCATTCCGAGCACGAAGGCGGCGACGTGCAGCTTGAGGCGGTGGACGCGCTCGACGTGCAGGCGCGCCCATTCGCGGAGCCGCTCCTCCTCGGCCGCCGCCGCGGCCGGGCGTGCCGAGCGTGCGTCCCGGCCGTCTCTGGTCAGCATCTCGGCGGGCACGCTCATCACCTCCTTCCGCGCCTCTCCCATCGTCGCTCCGCGGGCCGGCGACGTCATCGGGGAATGTGCGGACGACCCGGTGGAGGAGCCGCCGCCCGCTCCCTGTCACCCCTGGGGCCGGGGCGCGTCAGGCCTCGTGCAGGGGGAGCTGCTCGTCGCCGTCTCGGAGGACGCCGGTGATGCCTCTGCGGGCGAGCTCCGCGAAGAATCGTCCGACCGGGAGCACGGCCTCGGGCCCACCGACTCCGTCGCGCAGGCGCTCGCCGCTGCACAGCAACTGGACGGCGATCGCCGGCGGTGTCCCGGTCACCGTGGCTCCCGCTCCGGCCTCCCACTCCGGGCGCTCGCCGACCCGGATCTCCGCGACCAGTGTCGTCTCGAGCCCTGCGCGCGCGCCGGACACGATCACCCGGAACCACTCGGCCGCGTCCGGGTCGGCCGGCGGCTCGACCGTGCGCGCCTGGCGCATCAGGGTCTCGACGAGGACGTCGCGCGGAACGACCTCGGCCTCGCCGACCGCGATCGGAGCCCGTGAGGTCAGGCCTGCGGCGATGAACGACCGCAGCCGCTCGACGTCGAGCGCCGGCAGGCCGAGACGCCACTCGACGTTCCGGACCCCCTTGTCGGCATACGAGCGCGGCAGCGTCGCCGGCTCCGAGTGGATCGTGTAGACGCACTCGACGGGGCCCTCGGGGAAGTCGTAGACCTTCGTCCCGGAGTCGGCCGGCACCATGCGCAGCTCGCCGTCGAGGAAGACGGCCGCGGGCTCGGTGAACTCGTCGATCAGCGTGCTCGCCGCGTACGGCGGCACGTACGGATGGGTCGGCGACGGCGGCCTGCCGGGGACGAACGCGTCGACGATCTCGATCGACGTGACGGAGTCCAGGCGCTCGCAGCACGCAGCCGCGAGCATGTTCGTGAGGCCCGGCGCCGAGCCCATCGAGATCGCCGCGGCGAGGCCGCGCTCGCGGAACGCCTGGTCGAGCTCGTACTGGGCGAGGGCGAAGTGGAACAGCCCGCCGAGGTCCGTGTAGTGGGCCCCGACCCGGAGGCACGACTGCATCACGGGGACGTTGAGACGGTGGCTCGCGGCGTTGACGACGGCGTCGACGCCGCCGAGCGCCTCGTCGAGGTCGACCGCCGCTCCCACCGTGACCGGGCCGCCGAGTCGCCGGGCCACCTCGTGGGCGCGCGCGTCGTCGAGGTCGACGATCCGCACCTCCTCGACGCCCGGGCTCCGCGCCAGGTCGGCGACCGTCACCCTGCCCATGCCGCCCGCACCGCCGATCACCGCCGCCCGCATGGCAGGCGATGGTATCCCGGGGCGGCTGGTCGCGGGAAGGGGTTGCGGGAAGACGGACGCGACGCGGCAGAGGAGCCGCGGGAACGACCGCGGCTCCACATCGTCCCACGCCTGCCCCGGCACGCCCGCACCCCAGCTGCCGGCGTCCCCTGCGGGACTCCAGTTGCTCGATCCCCTTCGCGGGGGCGCCGCGAACCCCTAGGGCCTCACTCGCGGGCGGTCGTCACCAGTGCCCCGCGGCCACGATCGCCAGGGCGATGGAGAGCGCCATCCCCTGGTGGAACGCGACGAGGATGCCGGGGCTCTTCGGCTCGAGGTTCACCGCGTGGAAGAGCAGGAACCCCACCAACACCTGCGCGACCACGAGAGAAAACGCGACGGGGAACTCCGGCATCAGCCATCCGAGGGTGGCCACCATCGCGAGCGCGGAGGCGAGGTGCACGATCATGGTCAGCTGCGAGGAGCTGCGCGGCCAGGTGAAGGCCCCGATCGGCGTGCCGAAGCCTCGCTGGCCGGTGGTCATCCCGCCCAGGAGCACGGCCAGCAGCAGGCAGTGGAGGGCCCCCATCTCGCCGAGGTACGACCAGAAGTCGACTCCGGGCACGAAGAGCGTGCACAGGTAGCAGAGGAAGACGCCGTAGGCGAGAAGACCGTGGACGCCGTGCACGAGGGAGGGAAGCCGGCCGGCGAGCACGTGAAGCGTGCCGATACCGAACAGGGCCGTGGCGACGATCAGCACCAGGCCGTTGATCGTGAGCGAGCTGGGCGCCAGGATCACGAGCACCACGCCGATCGCTCCGACGAGCGTGGCCACGATCCGGTGCGCCGCCTCCGGATCGCCCTGGACCATGAGCGCCAGGATGTTGCGCGTGTAGGGCCAGCGGGTACCGAGCGAGAGCCCGAAGCCGAAGCCCTCGACGAAGCTCCCGAGCAGGATCAGGATCGCGGCGAGCGCCGTTTCCGTCAGCTCCAGGCCGCTGATCACGGCGGCCTTGCCCGATGCCGAGGTCGTGAGGCCGCGCCCGATGCCCGCGACGACGGCGGCCACGACGAGGGCGGTGATCAAGAGCCTGACCAGCCGAACCGTGGTCGTCATCTCGCCCTCCACCACGGACGAGGCGGATGTCAGACGGGGATCGGGTTCGTCGGTCGTCGTCTCGGATACGCCCGGTTTCGGCATGTCACACAGCCGCAGGTCGTGCGGAGCCGCTTGAGTGTAGTGCCGTGTCGGTGGTGGCTATCGGTCCCGCCCGCCCGCAGCTACCGAGACGAGCTCGTACGGAAGGCCTTGAGCGCCGCCCACTGGTGGGCAACGGGGTGGAGCAGCGCCCATCCCCGCCACGGCGTCGTGCTCACCCTCGTCGCCGACCTGCTCCGCCGGCGCCGTTTCCCGGCAGGCGGCCCCGTCGACGAGCGGCCAATCGCTCTCGGTCGGAGGCGATGCCCAGGTCATCTCTCGCCGGGAACGTCTCCGCGTCCTGTTTCCGTATCGGGCCCTTGGAGTCCGTGCCGCGCTCGAGTGACGCCGCCTTCTGGCGCTGCGCTTCTGGGGAGCCACATCACGAAGCGGGTGCCGCGGTCGCTGCCGTCGCTCTCGGCCCACATGCGTCCGCCGTGTGCCTGGACGATCGCCCGCGCGATCGTGAGCCCGATGCCGCTACCGCCTGTCGCTCTGCTGCGTGCGGGATCGACGCGGAAGAACCGCTCGAAGACGCGCTCGAGGTGCTCCGGCGCGATGCCTTCACCCGAGTCGGAGACGGAGATCTCGACATCGCGGCCTCGTCGGGCCGTTCGGACCTCGACCAGGCCGCCGCGCGGGGTGTGCCGCAGCGCGTTCTCGAGGAGGTTGGCGAGGACCTCGTGGAGGCGATCCGGGTCGGCGGCGACGGGTGGCACGTGCGGGTCGTTCGCGGTCTCGAGCCTCACGCCCTTGGACTCGTATCCGGGGCCAGCCGCGCGGATGGCTCGGGCCACGAGGGCGACCGGGTCGGCCTCGACCACACGGAGATCCAGCCGGCGCTCCTCGGCGCGCGACACTTCCTGCAGGTCGTCGACGAGCCGGCGGAGTCGTCGGCTCTCGGTCTCCAGCACCGACCACGTCTCGCCGGTGGGCGGCAGCACTCCGTCACGTACCCCCTCGACGTATCCCTCGATGGTGGCGAGGGGCGTTCGGAGCTCGTGGGCGAGGTCGCTGAAGAGGCGGCGACGACGCAACTCGGTCGACTCCAGCGAGCCGGCCATGGAGTTGAACGCCGAAGCGAGTGCCGCGAGCTCGTCGGGGCCGGTGACGGCGATCCGTTCTCCGTAGTGACCCTTCGCGATGCGGTCGGCCGCAGACGCGAGCTGCCCGAGCGGGCGCGCGATCCGCACGGACACGTACCAGCTGACGGCCAGGGCGGTCAGGGCGGCGGCGCCGATCGCGACCGCGATCGCGACGAGGATCGCGTCGCCGAAGGCGCGATCGAGGTGCTGGGCGACGTCGTCCGGGACGATGCCGAGGGCCTCACGGACGTGCCTGTGGAAGAGGCCGGGCGCCACCGAGAGGGCGACGATCGTCAGCGTCACGGAACCGGCGACGATGACGAGGAGCTGCGCGGCGAGCAGCCTCCCCACGAGACTCCGGCGGAGCCGGTCGATCACTCGCCCGTGCCCATGCGGTAGCCGACCCCGCGGATGGTGCGGATGTACCGCTGCGAGGCTGCGTCGTCGCCGAGCTTGCGCCGGAGATTGGCCACGTGGACGTCGACGACGTGCTCGTCGCCGAACCACGCCGGCCCCCGGACGCGCTCGAGGAGCTGGAGGCGCGAGAGCGCGATGGCGGGCTGCCCCGACAGTGCGTCCAGGAGGTCGAACTCGACCGGCGTCAGCTCGACGACCTCGTCTCCGAGCCGCACCTCGTGCCCCAGGGGGTCGATGGCGAGGTCGCCGAACCGGCGCACCGGCTGAACCACGCCGGCAGGCCGCCGCGGCCGCCGCAGCAGCGCCCGCACACGCGCGACGAGCTCGGCCGGCGAGAACGGCTTCGTGAGGTAGTCGTCCGCGCCCGTCGACAGTCCGACGACCTTGTCGAGCTCCTCGGCGCGCGCCGTGAGCATGAGCACGTAGACGTCGCTGAACTCGCGGATCCGCCGGCACGCCTCGATGCCGTCGATCACAGGCAGCATCACGTCGAGCACGACCACATCCGGGTCGAGCTCGCGCACGAGCGTCACCGCGCGTTCTCCGTCCGAGGCGCTCGCGACCTCGAAGCCCTCTCGCTCGAGGTACGACCGCACGAGCGCGACCAGATGGGACTCGTCGTCCACGACGAGCGCGCGCGGGCGCTCCCGCCCGAGCGCGCGACTCCCGGGGCCGGTGGTCGTCACTCGCTCATCGAGACGAAGTCTCCATGCCACCAGTGGAACCACACCGCACCGGTCGTCTGGTTGACGGACAGCATCCCGGTCACCTTGCCGCCGCGGAGGGTGTGCAGCGTGAAGTAGCCGGGGAAGGGCTCGGGCTCGCCTGCCGTCAGGCCACCCCCGGCGCTGTCCAGCGCGCGCTGGGCGAGCCTGCGCGCCTCCGTCGCCGAGACACCGCTCGGCTCGGAGGGTGCTGGTGTGGCTCCGCCCCCGGTGCCGCCGTCCATCATGCCGCCCCCGGTGCCGCCGTCCATCATGCCGCCCATCATCCCCGCTCGGGCACGGTCGCGGAAGTCGCTCATCATCCCGTAGCGGGTGTTCCACATCATCGCCGGGCCGTACTCGAGCCACACCGACCCGGTGGTCGGATTCACGAGCACCTCGGTCGCGCGACGACCGTTGGGCTCGAGCAGCTCGACGTAGTAGTTGCGCGTGAAGCGCATGACCTCGCCGGTCGTCAGGCCCAGCCGATCGGCGAACCGCTGCGCCTGGCGCCCGGCGTCGTCGAGGCTTCTCACCGGTGAGCCGGTGCCCGGTGCGGACAGCCCCATCATTCCCGGGCCGAAGCGGCTCATCGTCCAGTCGCCGTCGTCGGCACGAGCGAACGTCCATCCTGCCGACGCCACCAGCGCCGCCGACGCGACGACGAGGACGACGAGGGGAACAGCCTTGCTCGTCATCGGGATCACACCCTCTCCGCCCGCGAGGCGCGGAGCTTCGCCCGGAGCTCGTCGTACGCCACGGGATCGAGCTCGCCGGCCGCGAGCCGACGGTCGAGGATGTCCTCCGGACGCTGGCCCGCGCCGTCGGCCGAGCCCGTTGCACGGCTCGGGAACAGGTTGGCGACCGCCCAGACGATGGCGGCCAGCAGCACGACCCAGAGCCCCGTCATCAGGAACCACCCCACCGCGCCCATTCCGTTCCCGGTCTCCATCATGGTGAGCCTCCTTCCGTCTCCGTACGCCACGGAGGCTAGGCGGGCGACGTCAACGTCCCCCGTCGCCGGGATCAAGATTCGGTCAAGGTGTCCACCTTGGATTCGGGCTTCACCCGGGCGTGTTCGGGGGTGCGAGCGTGGCCGCGCCTGCGTGCGCGCCCGCCGGGCCCTCGCGCGCCTGGCCCCCACGGCGGCGCGACCGCCCAGGCCGACCGCGTCCGCGAGCGAGCGGGTCGTCTCGCTCGGGTCGATGCCATCACGCCGCGTCGGCGTCGGCCAGCAACAGGCGCAGCGTGCGCTCGTAGGCCTCGGGCTCCTCGAGGTGGGGTGTGTGCGAGCTGTGCTCGAAGACCGCGAGCCTCGACCCGGGTATCCCTGCGTGGAGCGTCTCGCCGCTGTCGCCCATCTCGTCGAACCCGACGCGCACCGAATGATCTACCGGTGATCCCTGGGTGATCCGGCACTGCGGCGCGGCACTCTATTCGGCGGAGGCGGGCGCCACAGCTACCCCGTCGCGCGTCAGACCGACGACTGAGCCGGTTCCCGGGCGCGATCGCTCGTGGGTCAAACTGAGTCCTCGCTCCACGCGAACCGGGCCTCCGAGGCGCTCGATCATCCAGCCACCCGGTAGAGCCGCCAGCCGTCGGGCACGCCCTTCAGCTCGTGCTCGCCGGCGTCGTCGAACACGAGGCCGGAGCCGACGGTGAGGTCTTTCACGGTCTGCGAGACGAGTACCTCGGAACGGCCCGCCTGCGACATCACCCTCGCGCCGATCGTCACCGACAGGCCCGCACATTTCCCGTCGGCGATCTCGCACTCGCCGGTGTGCACGCCGGCCCTGATCTCGATCCCGAGGTCACGCACGGCCTCGCCGATCTCGCGTGCGCATCGAATCGCCCGTGCGGGGCCGTCGAACCGCGCGTAGAAGCCGTCGCCGGCCGTGTCCTGCTCGAGCCCGCCGTAGCGACCGAGAAGGCCGCGCACGATCGCGTGGTGGCGCTCGATCAAGTGCTTCCACGCGAGATCCCCGACACGGGCCTGAATCGCCGTCGAGTCCACGATGTCGGTGAACAGCACTGTGGCAAGGATCGTGTCGCCGGGCGGCGCCGGACGCGTCCCCGTGACGAACTCCTCGATCTGATCGAGAAGCAGCGTCGCCTCGGCGCGTGAAGCGGGGACGTGCGACGAGCTCTCGTACTCGAACAGCCTCGCGTTCGGGATCCGCTCCGCCAGGCTGCGCGCGCCCTCGATCGGCGAGACCGGATCGCCGGTTGCGTTCAGGATCAGCGTGGGCACCCGGATCGTCGGCAGGATCTCGCGCACGTCGATCTGAAGGTTCATGCGCTCCAGCGCGGCGAGCGCGGCTGGGCTCGCCCCGGCCCGGACGTACCGCATTTCCCGCTCGATCTCCGCCGCGGTCGGCTCGTCGCCGTAGCCACCGCCGTAGCCGCGGAGGTACTCCTCGGTGACGCCGTGGGTCGCGAGCACCTCGACCTGGCGCCGATACGCGTCCTCGGGGATCGCCCACGGCATGTCCGGCGCCCACACCCATCGGGGCTGCGCCCCGCGGAGGATCAACGCGCGGGTTCGCTCGGGGAACGTCGCGGCGAAGAGCATCGCCATGCTCCCGCCCTCCGAAGACCCCATGATCACGGCGCGCTCGCTTCCGGCGTCGTCCATCACGGCGCGGATGTCGTCGGTTCGCTCCTCGAGCGACGCGACGTCGGTCACCCTGTCCGACAGGCCGGTACCGCGCTTGTCGAAGCGGATCAGTCGACAGAAGCCGTGGAACCGCTCCCAGAACCAGGCTCTTCTCTCCCAGTCCAGGTCGAGGTGCGACACGGTTCCAGGCGCCCACACCAGGTCGATCGAGGCACCCTCCCCCGAGACCTGGTACGCGACGTTTACGTCGCCGCTCTTGGCGTAGCGCGTCGCCGGAGGAGTCGTCATCGCACAGCCGGGTAGGGCCGACAGCAATCGGGCATGCCCGTAATCGTGACAGCCTGCTGCGGCGCGATCACGAGTGAGCAACCCCCGCCCCGTTGCCAAACCGTTTCCGTGAGGGGCACACCGACTGCGATGCCCGACACCCGCGATCCCACGACCCCAGCGCTCATACGGGATCCAGCGAAGCCCGGTGCTTACCTCGGGAAGACGAGCGGACGCGCGGCTGACCATGGCCCGACGACTCCGTCGACGTCCTGTGCCCTCACGCGCAGTTGCACCCGCTCGCCAGGCGAGCCTTCGACGCGCTTGGACTTTGCTGACGCCCCCGCGGTGACGGTCCGCCAACGTGCCGCTCGGCGCTTGATCTGAAGGTCGTAGGTGTGCGCTGCGAGATTGCCGTTCCAGCGCGCGAGCGTGATCGGGCCGCGCACCTTCGGAACGAGCAACGTCGCGATCGCCTTCGCCGGCTGCGACTCGACGGGTTCCGTCGCGATTGCGGACACGTATCGCGGCGACGAGATCCGCGCCGCGAAGAGCGCCTGGATCGCCGGTCCGCCCGCCAGCAGGCGGCTGTCGTGGTCGTTCAGGTCCGGCACGTAGTTCACCGTGCCGTCGTCGATGTAGACCGAACGCGACGGATCCCACTTCACGCGCGTCGCGCCGGCGCGGTTGCAGAGGTTGAAGTACGAGATCGCCTTGATCGCCGGGTGGCTCTCGAAGTAGTCGAAGACGGAGGAGAGCCACGGGCCCCACTGGGACGGCGGCAGGCTGCTCCACTCGTGGCGGATCCCGAACTCACCGATGAACACGGGCTTGCCGTGCGCAACGGCGAACGAGTACGGCCCGTCCATCCAGCTGGGGAGGCCGACGTCGTACACGTCGATCCCGACCCAGTCCACGTACGCGTCCCCGGGGTAGTAGGCGGCCAGGTTCCTGTCGATACCGGGCTGTTGCCCCGCCTCGCGGGGGAAGCCGTTCACCACCCATGCCCACGAGACGTTGGTCGCGCCGACCGCGCGGTAGATGTCCACGACTCGGCGCCACGCCTGGACGAAGTCGTCGGTGCTCAGCCAGAAGTTCGCGAGCGGGCTGACCGCGTACCACCACGAGCCGTTGAACTCGCCGTTGAAGAGCGTCATCAGGACTGGCTTGCCGTAGTCGCGGACGTCGCGTGCGAACGAGCGGATGTAGGAGTCCGCGACACCTCGCCGCACGTCGCGCACGGTTAGTCCCTCGTTCACCAAGGTCGAGAGGGTCAGGTTCCAGTCGAGGTGGAGGAGGCCGCTGTCGCCGACGACGCCGCGGACCCTTGCGATGTCGTCCGCCGCTGCGCTGAACGGAACGTAGGGCTTGCCCTCGAGGTCCGGGTGCTGCCAGGGCGTCCACACCTTCAGGAAGGTCGGCGTCTTCCCGGCAAGCTCGCGCGCGATCGAGTCGCGGATGCGTTCGTCGAACGGGCGCGTGTCACCCCAGATCGGATCGGTCGTGTCGGAGAGGAGGAAGGTGAATCCGAAGTTCGCCTGTCCGTCGGGAAGCGGCACGAGACGAGTAAGGGTTGAAGAGCGTGCATGTGACTGGCTGGCGGATGCAGTCGAGATCAGCGCCGCCGCCGCAAGCGTGATCAGCACGTAGAACGCGACCCTTCGCACCGCCCGCGATGCTAAGCGGTGATCGTGCTGTCAGCAACGAGCCTCGCAGACGAGCAACCCCCGCCCCGTTACCAATCCGTTTCCACAACGGAGCCTGTGGCTGCTAGCCCCGCGACCTGCGATCCCGCAACCCCGGCAATCATGCGAGATCCAGCGAAGCCCTCTGACGGACTCGAACCGTCGACCCCCTCCTTACCATGCTCGGGAACGAGTGGTCAGGGGTTGTCAGTCTCTGCAAACAAGCGGTTTCTCGCTCGTGGCGTGGGTCAGGATCGGTCAGGATTGGTCAGGGTGATCTGACCCAGATCTGACCCAACCAGCGGCATCGGTTCCCGGCTTCCCGCGACGAACCTGTCCTCTTGATCCTCTGGATCTCAGAGTGAGCGCGGTAGCGAATCGATATTCCGTCGAGGGGAACCTCTCGCGTGCGATCTCTGTGCTACGAGCCGACGCGGATGGCAGATCCGAGGAGCGCGAGCACCTGGTCAGCCCCTCCGGCGAGCGGGCCGGCGACGCGACCCTCGGCGTCGAGGAGAACCGCCATTGGGGTTCCGTCTGCCCCGAACGCTCCCGCGAGATCCCATTCGGGATCGAGAAGGGTCGGCGAAGCGAACCCTTCGGCTCGCACCTCCTCGGCATCCCCAGAGGAGACGACAAGGAGCGAGGGAGAGCCGGGCTCGCGCCGCTGCTCCCAGCCCCGGATCTCCTCGTGGAGCGCACGACAGTATCCGCAGCCCGGGTTCCAGAACAGCACGATCGTCGGCCCCCCGACCAGCTCGTCGACCGAGACCGCACCACTGCCGTCGAGCTGTTCGAGCCGGAGCTCGGGCGCGCGAGCCCCGACCGGGAGACCGGGCGTGCGCCCACGTCCCCCGAGCGCCTGCCCCACCAGCGATTCGATCCAGTCGGCACCGGCGGCGAGCCATGACGCGATCCGCCCGTCGTCGCCGACGATGACCGCGCTCGGAGTGCCGTTCGCCTCGTAGGCCTCGTACACCACGAGGTCGGTGTCGAGCAGCACGTTGGTGACTCCATGGGTGGAGGCCGTCTCCCGCACGGTGCTCGGCTCACCTCCGCTGACGAGTGCGACGGTGAGCTCGTCCGCGTGCTCGCGCTGCCACTCGACGACGCGGGGCATCAGGGTCGCGCACGGCCCGCAGGTCGGGCTCGTGAACAGCAAGACGAGCGGCCGTCCCGCGAGCACGAGTTCCGACAGCGCCACGCGACCGCCGTCTGTCGACTCCAGCCAGAACTCCGGCGCAGGTGTTCCGGGCTCCAGACCCAGCTCCGGCATCGCTTCCGGCTCCTCGAGCTCGAACCCTGACGCGCGGAGTCGCTCCTCGAGCCGATCGAGGCGCACCAGCACTCTGCCGTAGGAGCGCACGACGTGCAGCAGGGCGAGACCTCCGCCGACCGCGAGCGCCGCGGCAACCAGTCCCAGCGCAACGGCGAGCACCTCGACGCCCTCGAGATCCCCGAGCCAGCCGAGCATGCTCGCCCCCGGCCCCGCGACCGCGACGACCGCGGCTGCGAGCGCGAGCACGCCGTTCCGCGCAAGCGTCTTCCATCCAATGGGCTCCGAGTGCAGCTGGCCGAAGCAGTGGCACTCCGGGCTCTCGCCGCGCGCCATCGCAGTTGCGATCGCTACGCAGAAGGCGAGCAGGAGCGCGAGGGCGGCGATCGCACCCACCGTGGCGGTCTGCGAGAACACCAGGAGCGCCGAGATGACGATCTCAACGACCGGGAGCGCCAGCGCGATCGGGCCGGCCAGGCGAAGAGGAACCCCGAACGCGACGACTGACTCGCGGCCGCGCTCACGATCTACGAGCTTTGTGACGCCGGCCACGACGAAGACGGCCGCGAGCAGCAGACGGGCTCCGAGAAGGGCCGCGCCCATCGGTCACTGAGCCCGTACGCCCGGAGCGCGGCGTGCAGGGCGATGCGGGTGTCTCGTGGGCTCCGTGGGGCTCGAGCGGAAGCCCGTCCGCGGGAAGAGGCCTCCCTCTTCGCATGGGCCGCCCGAGTGCTTCAGCGGGCGGGTCAGCAGGCTGCTCCGCACCCGAGCGCTTTCCTGGCGGTCGCGGCCCGTCGCTCGGCGGCATTGAACGACTGCCGAGCGGCTCGGCCGTATCGCATCGCCTCGGGCCCGCGCGCCTTCACACCGGACTCGAACGCGGCGAGTCCAGCCGAGGTCGCCTTGAGCGTCTCGAGAACGAGAGCAGCGGATGGTGCCGCACCGGCGTTCGACCGCTGCAGCTTACGCATCGCCGCCTCGACCTTTGAGACGTCGGCACGATACGCGGCGAGCGCGGTGGCGAGCGCCATCGTACGGCCGAGACCAGAGGGCAGGGCGAGCGCTCCGCCAACGCGCTGAGCATCCCTGCGCAGCGAAGGCCCAAATCGACGGTACTCACGAAGCACGGCGTCCGACCCCGGCCGGCTCGCGGCGGCGGTAGCACGGCCAGTCGTGCGTCCCTTAGCCACGACGACGTTCTCGGCGCTCGCTCTCGAGCTCGTTGCTCGCTCGCCGCAGTCCGGGACCGAGCACAGCCCCGATCCCTGGTCGCAGGTCGATCCCGACGGGCAGAGAGCGTCGTCTGCCACCTGCCTGCAGCGGCCGTAGCGGCTCGGTCTCAGCGTCGCCTCGGCGAACGCGAAGCAGCCGAGACTGGCGTACGCCCCCTCACCCATGCTGCCGATATTCGCTCCCGACCCGAAGGACTTCTGGATGTTCTTCCCTGCGCTGCGGCCTCGAGCGCAGATGTTCTTCTCGTAGTCCTCGACCTCCTCGTCCGCCGCCTTCCTGCACTCGGGCTCGGGACCTAGGCACCGGTAGTCGCGGCTGCGTGGACAGCACTTCTTCAGCTCCTTGTTGCACACCTGATCCGGAGTGCAGCACAGACCGCACCCCGAGCGCTCGGGCGGGCAGGAGCCGACGCACTTCGGCTGAAGGC
>NZ_DBNHWK010000012.1:0-19908 GCF_057140465.1 Gaiella sp. | reverse complement strand
CCCTCGATCGAGAAGATCGGCGCCGCGATCGGCTGGGCACCGACGCGGACGCTCGACGACATCCTCGCCGACGTGCTCGCGTACGAGCGCGCGGCCGCTGCCTAGCCCCGCCGCGCCGTCGGCACGCGGGAGCGCCGGGCCGGGCGCCGGCACGCCGATCGAGACAGGCGGACGGCCGTGGAGGCAGCAGGTTCAGGGAGTCGTGTTCTCGAGCAGCACGTTCGCGAACACGAGCCACGCGAGCAGCGACTTCGCGGTGAGGCTGAGCACGAGGTAGCCCCACTCGCCAACGAGGTAGTCGCGCCACCGGCCGACCTTCCGGTACTGCAGCCACTGGTTGACGGCGAACGAGTTGAAGAGCGCGAAGAGCGAGAAGAAGATCACGTAGACGAAGGTCGGTGGGCCGTCACCCCGGTCGACGGAGAGGGCGATCTGCGTCGCGATCGCGACCCACGGGACGATCCCCGCGACGCAGCCGTAGACGAACGGGAGCCAGTCGGTCGGGCGCACGCGGTCGTTCGTCCGCTCCATGAGGTGGCCGAAGAGGATCATCGCGACGTTCGCGCCGGCGATCCCGATCAGCGCCGCGACGTCGGAGATGCCCGTGAGCATCGCGATCAGCAGCACCATGATCGTCGCCGACAGCGAGTACTCGATCCACCGCGCCACGTTCACGCCCCGGCCCAGGTTGCGCTCGTACCAGCGGTGCACCCCGGGCAGCGCGACCACGAGATGGTCGAGCGCCGCGAGCAGGAGGAATGCGGCCACCGCCGGCCCGAGCCGCGCCTCCCACAGGGTCTCCGGGTCGCCGATCGGCGTCACGCCGGGCGGGCCGTCGAGGAACGCCCCCGTCACCGGCAGCGAGAAGTCGTTCGAGAGCGCGAGGATCAGGACCGCCTGGGCCGCGTGGAGCGCGGCCAGGGCGAGGTTGCCGATTCGCAGCCGCCGTAGGCGTTCGTCCATGTGCCCACCGTACCGGGTCGGCACGGCTCACCCCCGGTCGACTGCGCTTCCCAGTCAGTCCTTCGCGGCGCGCAGCGCGGGGAACAGGACGACGTCACGGATCGTCTCGCGCCCCGTGAGCAGCATCGTCAGCCGGTCGATGCCGAGACCCAGCCCGCCGGTCGGAGGCATGCCGTACGAGAGCGCCTCGACGTAGTCCGGGTCACCGGGCTCGCCACCGACGTGCGCGGACTGGGCCTCGAACCGGGCGGCCTGGTCCGCGGCGTCGTTGATCTCGGTGAACGCGTTCCCCAGCTCCATCCCGCCCGCGAAGTACTCGAAGCGCTCGGTGAGGGTGGGGTCGTCGTCCGTCGCCCGCGCGAACGGCGAGATCTCGACCGGGTAGTCGTGGACGATCGTCGGCGCGACCAGCGTCGGCTCGACGAAGTGGCTGAACGCGTGGTCGACGAGCTGCGCCCAGTCCTTGTCGGCCTCCGTGTCGACGCCCTTGCCGACGAGCGCCGCACGGAGCTCGCCCTCGTCCCGGAGCCACAGCCCGTGCTCGGAGAGCGCGTCGACGAACCGCAACCGCCGCCAGGGAGCGCGGAGGTCGATGTCGCGCCCGCGGAAGCGGACCTCGGTCGTGCCGAGCACCTCGCGCGCGACCCGCTCCACGAGCGCCTCGATCCGCGCCATCGTGTCGCCGTAGTCCGCGTACGCCTCGTACCACTCGAGCATCGTGAACTCCGGCTGGTGCTTGTACGAGACGCTCTCGTTGCGAAAGTCCTTGCCGATCTCGTACACGCGCTCGAGCCCACCGACGATCAGCCGCTTGAGGTAGAGCTCCGTCGCGATCCGGAGGTAGAAGTCGGCCTCGAGCTCGTTGTGGTGCGTGACGAACGGCCTGGCGAACGCACCGCCGTAGCGGGGCTGCAGCACCGGCGTCTCCACCTCGACGAAGCCGTCCTCGTCGAGGCACCGCCGGATCGCGGTCACGATCCTCGCCCGGGCGACGAAGACGTCGCGGCTCTCCTCGTTCATCAGCAGGTCGAGGTAGCGCCGCCGGTACCGCTGCTCGACGTCCGTGAGCCCGTGGAACGTGTCGGGCAGCGGCTGGGTGTTCCGGGAGAGCAGCTCGAGCGCCTCCGCCGCGAGCGACGGCTCGCCGCGTCGCGACTTCGCCGGGCGACCCGTGACGCCGACCACGTCACCGAGGTGCACGTCGACGTCACCGGTGCGCGCCGTGTCGCAGATCACCTGGATCCGGCCGGAACGGTCGACGACGTCGAGGAAGACGAGCTTGCCCATGCCGCGGCGCGCCATCGCCCGACCGGCGATGCGCCGCGTCTCGGGCCCCTCGCCCCCCGCGTCGAGCGGCTCCGCCTCGGCGCGGACGGCGGCGATCTCGTCCCGGTCGGGGAAGCGCTTCGGCGCGGACATGACCGGGCCAGGTTACTCGTCGGGAGCGACGAGGCTCGAAGCGGGCCGGACGACCCGCGCGACGACTCCGCCCTCCGCGCTCATGATCGTCTTCGCCGTTCCCGCCGAGCGCACGCGCAGGATCGTCACGGGGCTCTCCGTGATGTCGCCGTTGCGGTCGAAGCCGAACGAACCGAGAAGACCGCCGCGGACCTTCGTCCGGAAGAGCTCCTCGACGACGGACGCGCGGGTGCCGTCCGAGCGAGCGACCGCATCGAGCAGCACCTCCGCAGCCTGAGCGGCGTAGACGGCCGACGGCTCGACCTCCCCGCCGGCCTGGGTGCGGCGGAATCGCTCGACCCACCGGGCACCGCCCACGGGAAGCCGCTCGGTGACGATCCCTGCGAGGCTGACGTACGTTCCGAGTGCCGCCCTCCCGGCCTGCTCGACGAGCAGCGAGAGCGGCGTCAGGCCGTCCGGGCCGATCACGTCGACCGAGCGGCCGAGCGTCGAGCGGAGATCGCGGATCACCCGAGCCGCGTTCGTGTCCAGGAGCCCTCCGACGAAGACGGCGGTCGCGCCGGACCGGGCGACTCGACGCGAGAGGCCGACGTAGTCCCTCGCCTGCGGATCCCAGCTCACGCGGCCGCGCACGTCGAGCCCGAGCCTCCGGGCCGCCGTCTCGAACCCGGTCGCCATCAGCACGCCGTACCCCGGCTCGCCGTCGTCGAGGACGAAGACCTTCTCGCGTCCGCGGTCCCGCGCCAGGAGCGCCAGTGCCGCACCCTGGAGGTCGTCGGTCGGGTACACGCGGACGTAGTTCCGGCGGCCGGTCGGGTAGAGGGCCGCAGGGAGCGTCGGATCGACACCCGGCCCGGCGCGCGTGAGGCCCACGAACGAGTTGAGCGGGGAGATCATCCCGAGCGGCCCACCCTCGGCCGTGTTGAGCGTCGGCAGCGCCGCAACCGCGCACGGCGAGTTGAGCGTCCCGATCACCCCGACGACATCGAGGTTGTCGACGTACGCGCGCGCGTTGGACGCGCACTTGGCCTCGTCGAAGAGGCCCGTGCGGGCGATCGAGTCGTCGCACGACTGGTACGCGACGTGGAAGCGGCCAGCACGGAAGCCTCGCTCACGCAGGACGAACGCGATCGCCTGCGCCATCTGCGTCGCCGTGACGCGGATCCCCCCTTGGAGCGGGAGATCCGAGACGATCAGCAGGTCCGACGCTCCGTTTCCCGAGATCACGGGCTCGCACACACCGGCGGACAGCGGGCGGACTCCGGCGACCTCCTCGCTCGTCGACGACGACTCCGGGCCGGCGGTGACCGTCACCCACACGGTCTCGCCGTCGAGGGCGATCGCGTGCGGAATGCCGCCGAGCGCGGTCGTGCCGGCGACCGTCGAGGTCTCCGCGTCGACGCGGGTCAGCGTTCCGCTGAGCGGGTTCACGACCCACACCGAGCCTTCCGCGGCGGCGACGTCCGCGATGCCGGGCGCGAGGCTCACGACTCCGAGCGACGGCGTCCTGCCGCCGCCGACGCGCCAGAGCGTCCCGTCCGTCGACGAGGAGACCCATACTGCGTCCTCTCCGACGGCGATGTCCGTGACCGAGGACGCAGGGATCTCGACGCGCGCGACCGGCCTCGCCGTGCGCTCGTCGAGAAGCGCCGCGGTGCCGTCGACGCCCAGCGCCCACACGCCGGCCCGTCCGGCGGCGACGGCGCCCGCGCGAACCGCGCGCGAGACCGCGGTGATCTCCCCCGTCGAAGGCTCGATCCGCGCGACGCCGTAGTCCGGCGTCACCGCCCAGACGGCATCCTCGGTGACCGCGAGGCGGTTGTCGGCGAGATTCGAGACGTCGCCCGACTCGTAGGGGAGCCGAACCTCGGCCCGTTCCGTACGCGTCGTCGGGTCGAGGCGGACGACGCTCGTCGCAACCGGCCCGACGAACTGGGCCCCCTCGAGCGGGCTCCCGTTCACCACCCAGAGCGCGTCCCCTCCGGCGGCAACGTCCAGGGGCGTCGCGCCCGTGGAGAAGGTCTCGACCACCCGCGATCCCTTCGAGAGCTGGAGGATCGTCTGCGCATCCGCGTCGACGACCCAGATCGTCCCCTCGGACGCGGCGATCGCGGCCGGCGTGCGCGCCGCCGAGATCCGGCCCCGGACCGAGCCCGTGGACGCGTCCACGGCGGCGACGTAGCTCCCGCCGGGCGCCGGTGCAACGGCCTCGTCGTCCCCGCGGCCGAGCGTCGCCCACGCAGCGAGCGCGGCGACCGCGAGCAGGCAGGCGAGCACGACGATCGCGGCAGCGGCCGCCGCCGTCCTTCGCTTCGGGCCGCGGCCGGCCGTGCGCGGTGCGGGAGCTCCGTCGAGGGCGGGGTCGTGCGCCAGGATCGCGCGCTGGAGACGCTGGAGCTCGGGCCCGGGCTCGAGGCCGAGCTCGCCGACCAGCGTGCGCCTGGCATCGGCGTAGACGTCGAGGGCGTCCGCCTGGCGACCCGACCGGTAGAGGGCGAGCATGAGCTGGCCGCGAAGGCGCTCGTCGAGCGGATGGAGCCGCACGAGCTCCCTGAGCTCGCCGACGATGTCGCCCGCGCGGCCGCAGGCGAGGTCCGCAGCGATCCGCGCCTCGAGCGCCGCGAGCCGCCGCGCCTCGAGGCGGGGGATCGCGTCGCGGGCGAATCGCTCGTTCTCGAGATCGGCGAGAGGGCGCCCCTTCCAGAGCGCGAGCGCAGCCCGCAAGGACTCGGCCGCAGCTTCCGCTTCACCGCGGTCGAGCTGCGTGCGGCCCGTCTCGAAGAGCTCCTCGAAGCGGTGGAGGTCGAGCCCTGCGGTGCCGAGCTCGGCCACGTACCCGGGCGAGCGCGTGACCAGGACGTCGTGGGGCTCGAGCTGCTTCCGAAGGCGAGAGACGTGCTGCTGGAGGGCGGTCTGGGCATCCTCGGGCCGATCGTCGCCCCAGAGCTCGTCGATCAGACGATCGGCAGAGACGACGGTGCCGGCATCGAGCAGGAGCATCGCGAGCACGCTCCGCTGCCTCGCTCCCCCGAGGCCGATCTCCCGCGCGCCGTCATGCGCCTCGAGCGGCCCGAGAACACGGAATTCGAGGCTCCCTGCCAGGGCGCGACCGTACCACGATCGATCAGCCGCCTGAAAGCCCGCTGACAGTGGCCTGCGAGGGGTCGGCTCCAGCCTTCCCAGGCACACGCGAACCGCGCGGAAGCGCGAGAAGGGAGGCCAGGATTGACGAAGCCGCTCGTAGCCCTCGTGATCGTCGGTGCCATCGCCGCAGGTGGCTGCGGCGGGAGCCCGGACGGGGCGTCCGAGTCACTGCAGACCGGTGTCTACGAGTGGGAGCTCAGCGACGAGTACCTGATCGACCACGGGATCCCGTCAGAGCGGGCCGTGAAGGAGTCGGGGCACCAGGAGATCACGCTCTGGAAGGACGGCACGTTCCTCGCGGCGTGGCGGACGGCCGACAACAGCACCGGCTCGTGCCGCGGCACGTACGACGAGGGCGACGACCGTCTCGTGACCTTCACGTGGACGAGCGGCTGCTTCGGCGACTGGGAGATGACGTACGCGGTCGACGGCGACACGGTGACCTGGAGGGACCAGAAGGCGCTCCCCCCGTACGACTCGGACGATGACCAGAACACCACGAAGGCATACAACGACGTCCCCTGGACGCGCGTCGGCGA
This sequence comes from Gaiella sp., assembly GCF_057140465.1. Lineage (NCBI taxonomy): Bacteria > Bacillati > Actinomycetota > Thermoleophilia > Gaiellales > Gaiellaceae > Gaiella > Gaiella sp. The sequence continues at coordinate 13,843 of NZ_DBNHWK010000012.1, read as the reverse complement.
TGCGCCGTCCGAGGGGCAGGAACAGGAGGAACGATGAAACGCACGCTGATCACGCTGGCGGCGGTGGTCGCGGTGCTCGCATCGACGGCTGCAGCTGCAGACAGCTTCTCGGTGGAGTTCCAGGAGGCACGGAAGGCACTGAAGGTCTGTGGCCTGACGGTCGCGTGGACGCGCTCGGTCGAGCTCAAGATCTCCATCGTCGGGCACGGCCCCGATGGGATCGAGTACGTGTCCGTGCTCGGGGACATCACGGAGACGTTCACGAACAAGGCGGGGGAGACGGCGCGGTCGTTCGCGAACGTCCTCGAGAAGGACCTGCACGTGACCGAGAACCCCGACGGCACGCTCACCGCCCTCGAGCTCGCGACGGGGAACGCCACGCTGTACGGCCCCGACGGGAAGGCGATCGCCCGCGATCCGGGCCAGGTCCGCTACACGCTCTACATCGACGGGGACGACGTCACCTTCGGCGAGATCGTGAAGGACTCGACCGGCCGCAGCGACGACTTCTGCACCGCGCTCGTACAAGCCCTGAGCTGACGGGCGTTCGACCTCAGCGGCTCTCGCCGGGCGAGTTCTCTCCGCCGCCCGGCGAGAGCCCACAGCCGTGACGGCCGGAGGCCGGCTCCGCCGGCCGGGAGGGACACCCGGCCGCTGCACGAGATGAGCGTGCTCCGGGGCGGCGCTCGGCGGTCACGGCCGGAGGGGATCGTGCGCGAGCACGGACCCGGAAGGCCGGGGACGCCGAGCGTCGTCAGGGTAGGCCGGAGGCCGGCTCCGCCGGCCGGGAGGGACACCCGGCCGGTGCACGCTCAGGCGGCCTTGATCTCCATGATCTTGAACTTCAGCTTCCCGCCGCGGGGCGTCACGACCTCGACGGTCTCACCCTTCTTGCGCCCCATGATCGCCTTGCCCACCGGCGACTCGTTCGAGAGCTTCTGCTCGGCGGGGTTCGCCTCGGCAGAGCCCACGATGTGGTACTCGAACGTCTTCTTCGCGGCGACGTCGCGGAGGCGGACGACCGACCCGACCGAGACCACGCTCGTGTCGACGTGCTTGACGTCGATCACGCGCGCATTGGCGAGGCGGTCCTCGAGCTGGGCGATCTTGTGCTCGAGCATCGCCTGCTCGTTCTTCGCGTCGTCGTACTCGGCGTTCTCGGCGATCTCGCCGAACTCGCGGGCAACCCTGATCCGCTCCGCGACCTCGCGCCGCCGAGTCGTCGTCAGGTACTCGAGCTCCTCGGTGAGGGCCTGGTGCCCCTCCGGGGTGAGGATGACGTCCTTCACCGCTGCCGGTCCTCCGTGCGTATCGAGAGAACGCGGCGCCACGCGCCGCGCCGAGGGGGCATGGTAGCCAGGACAGGCGACGACGGCAACAGCGGTCGGCACTACCATTGACCCGTGGCCGTCGACCTTCGTGCATCGTGGTGGATCGGGGACGTCGAGATCCCCACGCGCCTCGTGCTCGCACCGATGGCGGGCGTCAGCGTCCAGGCGTTCCGCCGCCAGGGACGACGGTTCGGTGCCGGCCTCGTCTGCTCGGAGATGGTCTCGTCCGCGGGGATCGAGCACCGGAACGAGCGCACGCTCGGCTACCTGCGCGTCGCCTCCGACGAGCACCCCCTCGCGATCCAGCTCTTCGGCTCGGAGCCGGCCGCGATGGGCGAGGCGGCACGGATGGTCGCCGCCGCGGGCGCGGACATCGTCGACGTGAACTTCGGCTGCCCGGTGAAGAAGGTGACGAAGACGGGCGCCGGCGCGACGCTGCTGGAGGACCCCGAGCGGGCGACCGCGATCGTGGCGGCGATCGCCGACGCCGTCGACCTCCCGGTGAGCGTGAAGATGCGGCGGGGCCTCCGCAACGGCTCCCGCGACTGCCTCGCCGTCGCGCCGCACCTCGTGGAGGCGGGAGCGGCGTCGCTGACGCTGCACCCCCGCTCTGCCGAGCAGATGTACACGGGCACCGCCGACCACGCCCTCACCCGCGAGCTCGCAGCGCTCGTCGACGTCCCGGTCGTGGCGTCCGGCGACATCACCTCCCGCGCGCGCGCCGAAGCCGTGCTCGAGGAGACCGGCGCGGCGGCGGTGATGGTCGGACGCGGCGCCCAGGGGAACCCGTGGGCCCTGCGCGAGATCATCGGCGCTGAGACGGAGCCGCCCAGCCGGGAGGAGGTCGCAGCGGAGCTGATCCTCTTCGTCCGCGAGACGGTCCGGGAGCTCGGCGAGCGGAAGGCGGTCGGATTCCTCAAGAAGTTCTACGGCTGGTACCTCGGGCACGGACGCTTCCCGAAGGCGTTCAAGCAGGAGCTCGTGCTCCTCGACTCGACCGCCGAGGTCGAGCGCCGCCTGCTCGCGGCCGCGCCCGGTGCGCTGCCCCTCGTCGAGGCGCTCGAGGCGGACGTCCCGGCAGGCGACGAGGTCACGCTCGAGCTGCCCGTCTCGATCTACGGCGGCGGCTAGCGACCGACCGATCCGCGCCGCGTCAGGCCGCCTGGTGGCGTCCCGTGAGCGCCGCGAGGACGCCGAGCGCGAGGAAGATCGACCCCGACACGTACCGCTGTGCCCGCAGGAAGGCGCGGCTGCGGCGCAGCACCGTGCCGGCCGTCCCCGAGACGAGCGCCCACATCACGTCGCTCGCGAGCGCGATCACGATGAACACCGCACCGAGGACCGCGAGCTGCAGCCGCACCGCTCCGTCCCTGTCCACGAACTGCGGGAGGAACGCGAGGAAGAAGAGCGCCGTCTTCGGGTTGAGCACGTTCACGATCACGCCTTGGCGGTACGTACGGGCGAGCGTGACCTCGGGGCGGCGGCCGGCGACGGCGCCCTCCGGGGCGAGCAGGGTGCGGACCCCGAGGACGACGAGGTACACGGCGCCGGCGATCTTGACGACGGTGAACGCCTCGGCCGAGGCGACGAGCAGCGCGGAGAGGCCGGCGACGGCCGCCGCGACGTGCACGAGCCCGCCGCTCGCAACCCCGAACGCCGACACGACCCCGGCCCTCCGGCCTCGATGGACGCCCTGCGCCACGATGTAGAGCACGGCCGGCCCGGGGACGACGGCGAGGGCGAGCGACGCGAGCGCGAAGACGGCGAACGCCGTCGGGTCGATCACACGTTGCGCTCCCAGACGAGCCTGAGGCCGTCCAGGGTCAGGAACGGGTCGACGACCTCGACCACCGAGGAGTGCGGGACGACGAGCTCCGCCAGGCCACCGGTCGCGACCGCGCGCGCATCGACGCCGAGCTCTCCCCGGATCGCCGTGACGATCCCGTCGACCTGCCCGGCGAACCCGTACACGACGCCGGACTGGAGGCCGCCGACCGTCGTCTTCCCGATCACCGCCGGCGGCTCGACGTAGTCGATCTTGACGAGACGCGCTGCCCGCGCGAACAGCGCCTCCATCGACGTCTCGATCCCGGGGGCGATCACACCGCCCACGTACTCCCCCTCGGACGAGACGACGTCGAAGTTCGTCGAGGTGCCGAAGTCGACGACGATCACCGGCGCGCCGTACCGGTCCTTCGCCGCGACGGCGTTGACGATCCGGTCGGGACCGACCTCGCGCGGATCGTCGTAGCGGATGGGGACGCCCGTCCGCACACCGGGCCCGACGACGAGGATCGGCACGTGCGCCCACCGGGCCGCGAGCTCCTGCCACTCACGCACGAGCGCCGGCACCGTCGAGGCGAGGCAGATCGCGTCGACGGACTCGACGTCGAGCAGGCCGGAGAGGAGCACGCCGAGCTCGTCGCCCGTCCGTGTGCGCTCGGTCGCCACGCGCCAGTGGTCGATGAGACGGTCGCCGTCGTACAGACCGAGCACGGTCTGCGTGTTGCCGACGTCGACGGCGAGCAGCATGTGGCCGCGAGCCTACACCGTGTGTGACGGACGGGACCCCGGCCGAAGGGGGGCACATGACCGACTCCGCACTGTTCATCGGATGGGGCGCTCCGATCCCCGCCGCGAGCAGACGTCGACGACGGTCTTCGGCGAGGCGGTCGCGCCGTGGACGCTGGATCGCGACGGCGTGATCGAGAGCCGGGGGCGTACCTCGTCGAGCCACACGGTGGCGGCCTCGAGGGGCTCGTCCTCCTCCACGGCGACCGCGACGAGCGCGCACGGACGCGCGTGAGCGAGGAGGTGGGCCGCGTGCTGCAACGGGCCGCGGTGGTCGTCGATCGCGTCGGCTCGGTGGCGCGGCGACCGGTGCGCGCATCGAGCCCGAGACGGCCCGCTCCCTCGCGAACGCGGCCCGGCTCGGGGCGGCGCCACACCGCTGGAGGCAAACCCGCCCGTCGTGCCCACACCAGGAGATGCGGTGTGCGCCGGCCCGTCGCGCTCGACGTCGGACGGGCGCCCTCCCGTGTGACCCTGACGCGCCGGGCGACCGGCGCCCTAGAGGCTGTCGTCGTCGGACGACCGTGGCTCGCCGAGCCGGTCGGCGAGCTCCTCCGCGGTGAGCCGGGGCTCGTCCCCCTCTCCGCGCAGCTCCTCGACCGTGACGTCGCCGGAGGTGTAGACCTCGGCGCGCGGGATGATCCGCGTCGGCCGGTTCTTGTCCCACACCCACACGTCCTCCATCTGCGCGTGGAAGAAGGGGTAGCTCGCCTGCGGCGCGACCTTCAGGTCGAGGCGGTTGCAGAGGTAGGTCGCATCCTGCGTGAGCACGCAGTAGCGGAAGAGCGGGAAGACCGCCGTGTACTCCTTCTTGAGCTGGAGCTCGAGCTCGGCGTCGAACTCGTCGAGCTCGTCGAGATGGCTCATGCCGCGGAGTGTAGAGGCTCCCCGGGCGTGCGGAGCGTCGCTCACCGCGCCCGCCCGGCGTCCTCGTCGAGCGCGCCGAGCAGGTCGTCCACCCGCCCGCGGCCGGGGACGACGAGCCCCGGGTCGAGGTCGAGCAGCGGCTCGAGCGCGAAGCGGCGCTCGTGCAGCCGCGGGTGCGGGACGACGAGCCCCGGCTCGTCGACGACCTCGCCGCCGTACACGAGGAGGTCGAGGTCGATCGTCCTCGGGCCGTAGCGCTCGGCTCCGCGTACCCGCCCGAGCGCCCGCTCGACCTCGAGCAGCACGTCGAGCAACGCGCGCGGCGCGAGCGTCGTGTCGACGGCGCAGGCGGCGTTCAGGAAGCGCGGCTGGTCGAGGACGCCGACGGGCTCCGTCTCCCGGACGGCCGAGACCGCGACCACGTCGATGCCGTCGTGCTCGCCGAGCAGCTCGACGGCACGATGCAGCGCGGCGTCGCGGTCGCCGAGGTTCGCGCCGAGGCCGACGAAGGCGCGTGGCACGTGCCGACCTTAACGATCGGTTCACCGATCCCTTGCACACACTTCTCGATCCAGGGCGTACGGTGCGCTCATGCTCGTCTCGGTCGCGGCACTCCTCTCCTCGCTGGTGGCCGCCGTCACCGGATCGCCCAACCGTGACGCGATGCTCGTCGTCCTCGAGCCCGGTGCGGCGTGCACCGAGGCGGCCACCCTGTCGGCGGCGGGCGCGACGCTCGCCGTCCCGGAGATGCGCCTGTGGCGCCTCGGGCCCGACGTCGATCCGTCGGTGCTCGACGACCTCGAGCGACGCGGCCTCGTCCACCTCGCCTCACCGGTTCGCGAGAACGTCGGAACCCTCTCCGCGAGTGTGGTCCCCGACCCCCTCTCGGCGGACGAGTGGTGGCGCGTCGCGATCGGCGTCGACGGCCTCGAGCCGCCCGGCCCGGGTGTCCCGATCACGATCGTCGACTCCGGCCTCGACGTGTTCCACCCGGAGTTCGCCGGACGACCCAACACGGAGACGCTGAACCCGCAGGAGCCACAGCCGCTCGGCGGCGAGCACGGCACGATGGTCAGCTCCGTGGTCGCCGCGCCCGCGAACGGGCAGGGCGTCGTCGGCATCTACCCCGAGGCGGTGCTCCGCTCCTGGGATGCCGCCCGCGGTCAGGGGACGAAGCTCGATACGTTCGAGATCGTCCAGGGGATCATCGAGGCGGCACGGCGCGGCCCCGGCGTGATCAACCTCTCGCTCGGCGGTAGCGATCGCGATCCCGTCGTCGAGCAGGCCGTGATGCAGGCCGTCCGCGGCGGCTCGCTCGTGGTCGCGGCCTCGGGCAACGACGGCGAGGTCGGCAGCCCGCTCGGATACCCCGCCGTGCTGCCGCACGTCCTCACCGTCGCCGCCACGGACCGCACCGACCAGGTGGCCTCGTTCTCGAGCCGCTCGCCGTACGTCGACCTCGCCGCCCCCGGAGACGACATCCTCGTGGCGTCGGCGCTCAACAACGGCTGGCAGTCGGCCTCGGGGACGAGCTTCTCGGCCCCGCTCGTCTCGGGCGCCGCCGCCTGGGTCTGGACCGTGCGCCCCGACCTCGACGCGACCCAGGTCTTCGAGGTGCTCCGCCGCTCAGCACGCGACATCGGCAAGCCCGGGAAGGACTACGCGAGCGGATTCGGCCTCCTCGACGTGCGCAGCGCGCTCGCGTACCCGGCGCCGATCCGCGACCCGCTCGAGCCGAACGACGACCTCGCTCTCGTCGACCCGTCGAGCCCCGACGCCGTGGGCGTGCCGGCGCTGACCACCCGCTCCCGCACGAGCACGTCGATCCGCGCACGCTACGACCTCGTCGAGGACCCCCGCGACGTCTACCGCGTCTGGGTGCCGAAGGGGCGGACGCTCGTCGCGAAGACGGGCGGCGCCGACGTCGACCTCTCGCTGTGGCGGGCCGGGACGCTCAGCGTGAAGTCCGCGACGGGACGACTCGCGCACAGCGCCACCCGCGGCACGACGGAGACGCTGCGCTACGCGAACACCGCCGGGGGCCGGTACCTGTACCTCGACGTCAACCCGCGGCGGGGCACGCTCACCGGGGCGTACACGCTCACCGTCCGTCTTCGCTGACGCGCTCGACGACGACGGCGGAGTGCGTCACCGGCAGGGCGAGCAGCACGTCGGGCTTCCGCACCCTGACGCGCACGCGCCGCACGGGGAGCGACTCCAGGAGCGCGTCCGCGATCGACGTCGTCAGCGCCTCGAGCAGCTGGTACCGGGTCGCGTCGAACACCTCCTGCACGATGTCGACGACGTGCCGGTAGTCCACCGCGTCGCCGAGACGATCGCTCGTCCCGGCCCGGGCGTCGCTCGGCTCGACCTCCACGTCGACGAGGAACCGCTGGCCGTTGCGGCGCTCCTCCTCGAGGACGCCGTGGTACCCGTGCAGCTCCAGCCCGACGAGCTCGATCGTCAGCGTCATCGGATCGCCCCGTGCTCGATCGCGGCGGCGACGGTGAGCGCCTCGACATGGCGGCGGACGTCGTGCACCCGGAAGATCGAAGCGCCACGGTCGAAGGCTGCGATCGCCGCGCCCACCGACGCGTCGTCCGTCCCCACCCGCGCGTCGGGATCGCCGAGCACCTTCCCGAGCGTGCTCTTCCGCGAGAGACCGACGAGCACGGGCCGGCCGAGCGAGGCGATCCTCGGGAGGCCGCGGACGAGCTCGAGGTTCTGATCGGGCGTCTTGCCGAAGCCGATCCCGGGATCGAGGCAGACCCGTTCCTCGTCCACGCCTGCCGCCACGGCGAACGCGAGCCGCTCCTCCAGGAAGGCCGTCACGGTGTCGACGACGTCGTCGTACGCCGGCGCGTCCTGCATCGTGCGAGGCTGTCCCTGCATGTGCATCAGACAGAGATACGCCCCGCTCTCGGCGACGACCTGTGCGAGCTCGGGGTCCCCCCGGAGCGCCGTGACGTCGTTCACGAGCTCGGCGCCGAGCGCGAGCGCGCGCCGGGCGACCTCCGCCTTCGTGGTGTCGATCGACACCGGGGCGCCCCGGAGGCGCTCGAGGACCGGGATCACGCGCCGGAGCTCCTCATCGAGCGCGATGCCGTCGGCGCCGGGTCGTGTCGACTCGCCGCCCACGTCGACCAGGGCCGCGCCGTCCTCGAGCATGTCGCGTGCGTGCGCGACGGCCGCTTCCGGGTCGACGTGGAGGCCGCCGTCGGAGAAGCTGTCCGGCGTGACGTTGAGCACACCGACAACCGAGGGCCGCGGCAAACGTTCTGCGAGCACCGGACGTCTCATCTGACGGTGGACGGTAGCGCCATTCGCAGGGCCGGACGCCGTCCAGCGCTCGTCGCGCTCGTCGTCCTCGCGCTGCTCGCGGCCGTCGCGATCGCCGCCGGCGGCCCGGCGCCGACGGGATCGGGCGGGACCCGCAGGCCTGCCGACTGGATGCTCGACATCGGCGTCAGCCTGTTCGTCGTGCTCATGGCGTTCGGGGCCGTGCTGTGGATCGCACTCGCGATCTTCGCGCCGTCGGCCGTGTCGAACCCGGCGCAGCTGCGCGCAGAGCGGCGGCGTCGGTCGATCGCGTCCGTCGCCTACTTCCTCGTCCTCGCCCTGCTCGCGCTCGTGATCAGCCGGATCACCGGGGACGACGGCTCGCAGGCCACGAACGACCTCCCGCTGGGAGACGCCCCGGCGCAGAACCCGCTGGAGGAGGACGAGCCGTATCGCCCACGGTTCGCAACCGTCCCGGTCCTCGTCACCCTCGTCCTCGTGACGATCGCCGTGACGGCGGGCGTCGTCGCGTTCCGGAGCCGTCGGACGCCGGCCGAGGACGACGCGGCGGCCCTCGCAGGCGCGCTCGCGGACGTCCTCGACGACACGCTCGACGACATCCGCGCCGAGCAGGACGCGCGCCGCGCCGTCGTCGTCGCCTACGGCCGATTCGAGCGCGTGCTCGCCTGGTACGGAGCCCCACGCCGTCCTTCCGAGGCGCCCGACGAGTACCTCGAGCGCATCCTGCTCGACCTCGAGGTCCCCCGAAAGGCCGTGACCCGCTTGACGGCGCTGTTCACGGAGGCCAAGTTCTCCCAACACGATGTGGACGCCGCCATGAAGGACGAGGCGATCGATGCGCTCGAGACGACCCGAGAGGCCCTCCGGGCCGTCGACGAGCGTGAGCAGGCAGCGCGGCGGGCGGCGTTCGCGGCGGCGATCGACGGTGGGAGCAGATGAGGAGGCGGGCTCTCCGCGCCGCCGGCGTGGCGCTCGTGCCGACGCTGGCGCTCGTCGTCGCGATCGGCCTGTACCCCGGTCGGGCCGCGCTGATCGTCCACCTCTGGCTGCTGGCGATCGTCGCGATCGCGCTCGCGACCGCCGTCGTGTCGCTCCGCTCCGCCTACCCCGACGTCCGCTCCGCCTTCGACGTCGGCCGAGCGCCACAGGCGACCCCACCGCACCTCGGGGGGCTCGACCGGGCCGAGCGCGACGTCGCGCTGTCGATGGCGTCCGCGTACGACGCCCATCTCCGGCTCCGACCCGCGCTCCGGGAGATCGCGACCGAGCTCCTCTCCGTCCGTCGCGGCATCGACCTCGCGCGCAGCCCCGAGCGGGCGCGACGCCTCCTCGGCGAGGAGACGTGGGCGCTCGTGCGTCCGGGCGAGGGCGTCCCGCAGCGTCGGGACGGCGGCGGGGTCACGACCGCCGAGCTCGACCGGGTGCTCGACGCGCTGGAGCGCCTGTGATGACGCTCGACGACGTCCGGGCGCAGTCGGATCGGATCCTCGACGAGGTCGGGCGGGCGGTGATCGGGAAGCGTGGGGCGCTCCGACTCGTGCTCATGGGCCTGCTCGCGGACGGCCACGTCCTGCTCGAGGACGTCCCCGGGCTCGCGAAGACGCTCGCCGCCCGCTCCTTCGCGACGGTCACCGGGCTGCGGTTCGCGCGCGTGCAGTTCACGCCGGACCTGCTCCCGTCGGACGTCACCGGATCGTCGATCTGGAACCAGCGCGACGGCGACTTCGAGTTCCGCCCCGGGCCGGTGTTCACGAACCTCCTCCTCGCCGACGAGATCAACCGCGCGCCTCCGAAGACACAGGCCGCACTGCTCGAGGCGATGCAGGAACGGCAGGTGACGGTGGACGGCGTGACCCACCGTCTCGAGCACCCGTTCCTCGTGCTCGCCACGCAGAACCCGATCGAGTACGAGGGGACGTACCCCCTGCCGGAGGCCCAGGTCGACCGGTTCCTGCTGCGCACCGCCTTCGGCTACCCGAGCGCCGAGGACGAGTGGGAGGTGCTCGCCCGCCGGATCGAGCGGCGCTCGGACGAGGTCGCCCTCGAGAGCGTCGTCGACCGCGAGGCGCTCGGCGCGATGCAGCGCGCGATCGAGGACGTCTACGTCGCACCCACCGTCGGGCAGTACGCGGTGGCGCTCGTGACCGCGACGCGGGAGAGCCCGAGCACGTCCGTGGGCTCCAGTCCCCGCGGGAGCCTGGCGCTGCTCAAGCTGTCGCGCTGCCACGCGGCCCTCGAGGGTCGGGACTACGTGACGCCGGACGACGTGAAGGCGATCGCGGTCCCCGCACTGGCCCACCGCCTCGTGCTCCGGCCCGAGCTCTGGGTACAGCGGCGCTCGGGCGTCGACGTCGTCGAGGAGGTGCTCGACACGGTGCCGACGCCTGCAGCCGAGACCTCCGAGCCGTGACGCCGCGGCCGACGCCGCGGCTCACCGCGTACGCGACCATCGTCGCGCTGGGGCTGCTCGGAGCGCTCGCGGCCCGTCGTGCGGAGCTCGCGGTCGCCGTCGTCCCCTTCGCGCTCGTGCTCGCGCTCGGGCTGACGCGCCGGCCGCCGTCCGTGCGGGTCGGGTTCGCCGTCGACACGGATCGCGCCCTGGAGGACGAGGACGTCCCGGCCACCGTCGACCTCGATTCCGACGGCGGAGTCGCCCGGGCGGAGGTGCGTCTCGTCGTGCCTCCGGGGGTGGAGGTCGTCGACGACACGCTGCCCGTCGCGCTCTCGCTGCAGGCCGGCGAGAGCCGCGAGCTGCCGATCGCGCTCCGGGCGCGCTGGGGGTCGTGGACGATCGGAGACCTCCGCGTCCGGGCGCGAGACCGCCTCGGCGTCCTCACCTGGGAGCGGAGGGTCGCCCGCCCCCATGCGATCCGCGTCTATCCGCAGCCGGAGCGGCTCCGACGACTCCTGGCCCCGGCCCAGACGCAGGTGACGACGGGCAACGAGACCTCCCGGGCGCGCGCCGACGGGCTCGAGTTCGCCGACACGCGACCGTTCGTCCCGGGAGATCGACTGCGATCCGTGAACTGGAGGGCGACCGCGCGACGCGGAACGCTGGTGGTCAACGAGCGCCATCCCGACCGGAACGCCGACGTCGTGCTGCTGCTCGACAGCTTCGTCGACGTCGGCGACGAACGCGACGGCGCACTCGGGCGCAGCGTCCGGGCGGCGGCGACGCTGGCCGACCGGTACCTCGCCCGCCGCGATCGTGTCGGCCTCGTCAGCTTCGGAGGGACGCTCAGGTGGCTCGAGCCCGGCAGTGGGCCCGTCCAGCGCTACCTGCTCGTCGACGCGCTGCTCGAGACACAGGTGCACTTCAGCTACGCGTGGAAGGACGTCAACGTGATCCCGGCGCGCACGTTGCCGCCGCACGCGCTCGTGATCGCGATCTCGCCGCTCCTCGACGAGCGTGCGGTCGCCGCGATGCTCGACCTCCGCGCCCGAGGCCACGACCTCGCGGTCGTCGAGCTCGCGCCCGAGGCGTTCCTCGAGCCGGGAAGCGACGAGATCGACCGGCTCGCGTGGCGCCTGTGGCAGCTGCGCCGCACCGCCGTGCGCGAGCGCCTCCGGGGGATGGGCGTCGCAGTCGCCCGGTGGGACGACGAGACCGGCCTCGAGACGACGTTCGAGGAGGTGAGGGCATACCGTCGTCACGCAACGCTCGCGCGTCGCTGATCGCCGGCGGCGCGGCGGCCGCGACCGCGGCCGGGCTCGCGACGTGGATCACGGTGCGTGCCGAGACGGACGCGGTCGCCGAGACGGTCGGTGCGCTCGGGGCGCTCGCGACGGCCGCGCTGATCGTCGGGCTGCTGGCGCGCGTGCCGGCGGTCGTCGGCGCCTGCGCCGTCGCCCTCGGGTGCGGGTACGCGCTCGTCGTCGTCGTCGACGGCGCCGGCATCGACCGGGGCGCGCCGCTCGTCGGCGCCCTGCTGTTGCTCGTCTGCGAGCTCGGCTACTGGTCGCACGAGATCCGGACGACCTCGCCCGACGAGCCGGGGGCGCGGGCGCGTCACGTCGCGTGGCTCTGCGCGCTCGTGCTCGGAACGCTCGCGGCCGGCGTCGCGCTCGAGGTGATCGCCGAGCTCGTACGGGTCGAGGGCGTCGCCACGGACGTGCTCGGTGCGGCCGCGGCCGTCGCGGCATTCGTGCTGCTCGTGCGGCTCGGGACGTCGGTCGGGCTCGTTCCGCGCCGCGTGCGGGGAGCGCACACGGAGGGCGAGCGCCCGGAGGAGCGACCGTGGCGGGGCGCCTAGGCCGCGCGCCGAGGGCACGTACCGGCTGAACGACGCCGGGAGCGCACTGACGACGGGCCGCTAGCCGGCGGCCGGATCGGGCGGCGGAGGCTGCATCGCGGCGCCCGGGATCGGGCGGGGAGTCGGCTTCATGACCGGCTTCTTGCTCGGCTCCGGCTCCGGCTCCGCGACGACCTCCTGCGGCGGCTCGGCGAACACGGACTCCTCCGCCTCGCCGGCGAGCAGGCGCTCGAACTGCTCCTTGTCGATCGTCTCCCGCTCGATGAGGATCACCGACAGCTGGTGCAGCTCGTCCATGTGCTCGCGGAGCAGCGTCGTCGCCGTGTCGTGCGCCTCCTCGATCACCCGCCGGATCTCGTCGTCGATCTGCTTCGCGATCTCGTCGGAGTAGTCGGGCTCGGCCGACATCTCGCGGCCGAGGAACGGCATGTCGGCGTTCCGGCCGAGGACCCGCGGCCCGAGCTTCTCGCTCATGCCGAACCGCATCACCATCTGCTTCGCCGTGTGCGTGACCTTCTCGAGGTCGTTCGCCGCACCGGTCGTCACCTCGTGGAACACGAGCTCCTCGGCGGCGCGCCCGCCGAGCGTCATCGACATCTGATCCATCAGCGCGCCCCTCGTCGTCAGGTAGCGATCCTCGCTCGGCAGCGAGATCGTGTACCCGAGCGCCTGGCCGCGGCTGACGATCGAGATCTTGTGCACCTCGTCCGTCTCCTCGAGGTAGAAGCCGACGAGCGCATGGCCCATCTCGTGGTACGCGGTGATCTTCCGCTCCTTCTCCGAGAAGAGGCGGGACTTCTTCTCGGGCCCGGCGATCACGCGCATGATCCCCTCTTCGAACTCGTCCTGCGCGATGGTCTTGTTGCCGCGCCGCGCAGCCAGCAGGGCCGCCTCGTTGATCACGTTCGCGAGGTCCGCTCCCGTGAAGCCCGGGGTCGCCGCGGCGAGCGTGTCGAGGTCGATCTCCTTGTCGAGCGGCTTGCCCTTGGCGTGCACCTCGAGGATGTGGCGCCGCCCGTTGCGATCCGGCCGGTCGACGACGATCTGCCGGTCGAAGCGACCGGGCCGCAGCAACGCCGGGTCGAGGATGTCGGGCCGGTTCGTGGCGGCGATGAGGATGATGTTGTCCTTCAGCTCGAACCCGTCCATCTCGACGAGCAGCTGGTTCAGCGTCTGCTCGCGCTCGTCATGCCCACCGCCGAGGCCAGCGCCACGATGGCGGCCCACGGCGTCGATCTCGTCGATGAAGATGATGCACGGCGCGTGCTTCTTCGCCTGCTCGAACATGTCGCGCACGCGCGACGCGCCGACACCCACGAACATCTCGACGAAGTCCGACCCGGACATCGAGAAGAAGGGGCGTCCGGCCTCGCCCGCCACGGCGCGGGCGAGCAGGGTCTTGCCCGTGCCCGGCGGCCCGACCAGCAGCATGCCGCGGGGCATTCGCGCGCCGAGTCGCGCCGTCTCCTGGGGATCGCGCAGGAATCCGACGATTTCCTGCAGCTCGGACTTCGCTTCTTC
>NZ_DBNHWK010000011.1:0-56989 GCF_057140465.1 Gaiella sp. | reverse complement strand
GGCGAGCTGTACGCCGAAGCGCTCCCCCTCGCCGACGAGCTGCTCCTCACCGAGATCGACCTCGAGGTCGACGGCGACACGTTCTTCCCCGCCTTCGACCGCGACGCGTTCCGAGAGGTGGCGCGCGAGCGGCACACGGCGGCGGACGGGACGGCGTTCGCCTTCGTCACGTACGTGCGAGCTCCCGTCGACGAGCGCGCGGCGCGGCACTGAGCCGCCGACGGTGGCGGCGGCGGGCCGTCGTCAGCGCATCGCCGCCAGCTCGACGACCGCGTCGCGGAAGACCTCAGTGTGCCGGTCGACGTCGGCGTCCGTCGTCGCCGGGGACATCAGCGCCATGTTGTGGAACGGGGTCAGCAGGATGCCCCGGTTGAGCGCGTACAGGTGCATGTAGCGCTCCAGCGCGAAGTCCCCCGCTGCGTGCGCCTCGGTGCCGTTGCGCGGCCGGTCGGGGCCGAACAGGTACTCGGCGCGGCAGCCGAGCCGGGTCACGTGCCAGGGCAGGCCGGAGGCCACGATCCCCTCCTCGACCCCGGCGGTCCACCGCTCGGCGAGCGGGATCATCCGCTCGAAGGCGTCCGCCGTCAGCACCTCGCCCAGGGTCGCCCGGATCGCGGCGAGCGAGAGGGCGTTGCCCGCGAGCGTGCCGCCGACGCCGCCGACGTCGACGTCCTCGAGGTCGAGGGACGCGGTGATGCGCTCCGCCAGCTCGTCGGTGAAGCCGTAGGCAGCGGCGGGGACGCCGCCGGCGATCGGCTTGCCGATCGTCAGCGCATCCGGCTCCAGCCCCTCGGCGGCCGTGTACCCGCCAGGGCCACAGCAGATCGTGTGCGTCTCGTCGATCACGAGCAGCGTGCCCGTGCGGTGCGTGAGCTCGCGGAGCGCGTCGTGGAAGCCCGGCTCGGCGTGGACGATGCCGACGTTCGTGAGCGCCGGCTCCGCGAGGACGCACGCGACGTCGCCCGGCGCGAGGGCCGCCTCGAGCGCCTCGACGTCGTTGAACTCGACGACCTTCGTCGTCTCGCGCGGGTTCACCGGCGGGCCGAGGTTTCCGCGTCGCGGCACGACCTCGCCCTCGACGAGCGTGGCGAACGTCTCGTCGACCGTGCCGTGGTAGCACCAGTTGAAGACGAGCACCTTCGGGCGCCCCGTCACGTGGCGCGCGAGGCGGATCACGAACCGGTTGGCGTCGGTGGCGGTGAGCGCGAACTGCCACTGCGGGAGGCCGAACCTGCGGGCGAGCTCCTCGCCGACCCACACGGCGTCCTCGGACGGGAGCATCAGCGTGATCCCTCGGGTCGCCTGCTCGGCGAGGGCGCGGAGCGTCGGCGACGGGCCGTGCCCGGTCATCGAGCCGGTGTCCCCGAGGCAGAAGTCGACGTACTCGTGGCCGTCGACGTCGACGAAGCGGCTCCCGTACGCCTCGGCGACGAAGACCGGGAAGCCTCCCGGCCACTTCGACATCCACTGCATCGGCACGCCGCCGACGAGGTGGCTGCGGGCCTGCTCGGCGAGGTCCCGCGAGCGGGGGTGCTCGTCGCGGAAGCGGGCCTCCTCGCGTGCCTGGAGGTCGCCGAGGCGCTCGTGCAGGGTCATGTGTCCTCCCATGCGGTGGAGCTCGGGTCGACGACGGCGGCGCCGCCGTCGACGAGGAGGGCGGCCCCGGTGACGTAGCTGGCGGCCTCGCCGAGCAGGAACGCGACGACGGCCGCGACCTCCTCCGGCTCCGCGGGCCGGCGCAGCGGCACGTGCGCGTGCGTGAGCGCGTACGCGTCGTCGCGGGAGACGCCGCGAAGCGCCGCGAGGGCGTCCATGTCCTCGTCCCCCATCGGCGTGCGCACCCATCCGGGGCAGACCGCGTTGGCACGCACGCCGCGCGGGCCGTAGTCGTGCGCGATCGACTGCATCAGCATCACGAGACCGGCCTTCGAGGAGCAGTAGGCGGCCCATCCCGGCCCGGCGCGCATCGCGTTGATCGACGCGATCCCGACGATCGAGCCCTGTCGGTCGACGAGGTGCGGCAGCGCCGAGCGCGCGACGAGGAAGGCGCCGGTGAGGTTCGTGCGGAGCACCCGCTCCCAGCCCTCCGGCGTCTCGTCGCCCACCGGCAGGGACTCGCCGATGGCGGCGTTGAGGACGACTGCGTCGAGCCCGCCCCATCGCTCGCACGCGGCGTCGACGAGGGCGTCCGCGGTCGCCGGCTCGCCGACGTCGCCGACCACGACGGCGACGTCGGGCAACTCGTCCGCGAGGGCCGCGAGGGGCTCGCGTCGCCGACCCGAGAGCACGACGCCGTACCCCGCGTCGGCGAGCGCCCGCGCGACCGCAGCACCGATCCCGGTGCCGCCGCCGGTGACGACCGCTGCCCGCACGGGTCGATCCTACGCTGGCCGCGGCGCCACCGGGAGCGCACCGGCGTCGCCCGGCGGCTGCGGAGGGTGGCCGGTCAGCGCCGGATGCTGCGGATCGTCGCCGCCCACGAGCCGCGAGGCGCCTCGACCTCGACGACGTCCCCGACGGCGGCGCCGATCAGCGCGATGCCGAGCGGCGAGGTCGGCGAGACGCCCCCGCCGACCGCGGAGATCGTCACCTCCATCCGCTCGCCGTGCTCGTCCTCGATCTCGACGATCGACCCCGGGCCGACGTGCTCGTCGGTGTCGTGGTCGACGACGACGGCGTGCTGAAGCCGGTGGCGCAGCTTCCGGATCCGCGCCTCGAGCAGGCCCTGCTCGTTCTTCGCGGCGTGGTACTCGAAGTTCTCGGAGAGGTCGCCGAAGGAGCGGGCGGTCTTGATCGCCTCGATCGCCGCCGCACGCTTTGGGCCCTCGAGCTCCGCGAGCTCGTCCTCGAGCGCGGCCTTCTGCTCGGGCGTCAGGTGCTCGATCCGGTCGTCCGCCACGGATCAACCCTACCGACCGCGCGTCGACGAGACGGTGCCGGCCCTTCCTCTCGACCCCACCCCGGCACTAGCATGTCCGCGTGCTCATCCTCCTCCTGCTGCAGCAGGCGCCGCTGATCCTGCTCCTGACGCTCGCGATCGCCATGTACCTGACGGTGATCGAGCTGCGGGAGATGCGGCCGCGCCCGCACTTCCTGTGGTGGTTCTGGTGGCTCGGGCTCGTCTTCCTCACCCACTTCATCGGCTACCTCATACTCCGGGTCTATGCCATCATCCGACGCCGACAGCAGGCGCGGGCTTAGGGACCACCCGCTCGGGCGGGTGGCGATCCTCCTGGTCGTGCTCGTGCTCGCCGCCGTCGTCGCCCGAAGCTGCTCCGGCGGCGAGGCGGACATCTCGAAGGAGCGGGCGGTCGAGATCGCACGCGAGGTGCTGATCTTCGACGCGGAGAGCGTGCAGGTGCGCTTCCTCCGCCAGGGCGTGAACAGCACCGCGTACTGGCTGGTCTCCTTCTACGACGGTGATCCGCGCAACCCGACGCGCTACCAGCTCGTGCGCGTCAACGCGGAGACCGGCGAGATCACCGACGACGGCCTGCGGGACGATGTGTAGCGACGCAACACAGTCCGTTCGCCAAGCTGTGACGATTCCTACATAGAACGCGGCCTCGACACCTCGTACGGTCTTCGCGTCGGTCCACGGGAGGCCAGGTGGAGGTTGCTGGAATGTCGATGCCCCTGATTGGCTCGCTGCTCGCACAGTCCGCTGAGGACCTGCAGGCAGTCCAGGACGCGCTCGCGCTCGACTCGGCGGTCCTCGCAGAGCAGTACTACTTCTACACCGTCGTCGTCATGTGGCTCATCCACGTGGGCTTCATGGCCTACGAGGGTGGCGCCGTGAGGCGCAAGAACATCATGTCGACGGCGATGAAGAACATCCTGACGATCGCCGTCGTCACACCGACCTTCTACTACTTCGGCTGGTACATCTACGGCTGCTTCGAGGAGGGCTGGCCCAAGGCGGGGCACGACAGCCCCGAGGCGCTCGAGGGGTTCTGCGGCCTGACCGCGCCCTGGAGCATCGGCCTCGGCCCGAACCTCGGCGACCACATCAGCCTCATCTTCTGGCTCGCATTCCTCCTCTTCTCGTGGACGACGGGCTCGATCATGTCGGGCGCCGTCGTCGAGCGGATCCGCCTCTCTGCGTACCTGATCCTGACCGCGATCCTCGGCTCGGCGGTGTGGATCATGGACGCGGCCTGGGGCTGGAGCTCGGGCGGCTGGCTCGTGACGCGCTTCGGCTTCCACGACGCGATCGCGTCGGGCGTCGTGCACGGCGTCGCCGGCGCGTTCGCCTTCGGCGTGCTCCTCAACCTCGGCCCACGGATCGGCAAGTACGACCGGCAGGGCAGAGCCCGAAGCTTCCGCGGTCACAACACCCACCTCACGTTGATGGGGCTGATGCTGATCTTCACCGGCTTCTACGGGTTCTACGCGGCGTGCCTCGTGATCACGTCCACCGCGTTCCCCGGCTGGCTCAACATCTACCTGTCGCCGTCGACGCTCGGCACGATCACGATGGTGATCACGATCGGCTTCGCGGGCGGGTTCACGGGCGGCTGGTTCGGGTCGAAGGGAGACCCGTTCTGGACCCTGTCGGGCGGCCTCGCCGGGGTGATCTCCGTCTCGGCGGGCGCCGACGTGTACCACCCGTCGCTCGCGTACCTGCTGTCCTTCTCGGGCGCGCTCGTGGCCGTCTGGTCGGGCAACTTCATCGAGAAGAAGCTGCGCGTCGACGACGCGGTCGGCGCGGTCGCCGTCCACGGCGTCGCCGGCTTCTACGGCGTCCTGCTCGTCGGGATCTTCGCCGGCGGCTACCCGACCGGGATCAACAACATCGAGTCCTCGATGGGCGGACAGCTCATGGGGGTCATGGCGTTCCTCCCGCTCGCGTTCCTGCCCGGGTTCATCGTCAGCTGGCTCCTGAAGAAGGCGAACCTGCTGCGCGTGCCGCCCGAGGTGGAGCTCGAAGGCCTCGACATGGCCGAGTTCGGGCAGGACTTCTACCCCGAGTTCGAGCGTGTGCCCGAGATCGTCGTCGAGCCGGACGGGCGCGAGGTCGACGGCGCCCCGGTGCTCCTCGATGCGTACTGGCAAACACAAGGTAGGGTGCCCGCAGGCACCTCGTCCGAGAGCTGAGGAAGGAGGAACCCGATGTTCGATGCCTTTGCCTGGGACGAATGGGGTGACACCGTCACCCAGTTCTGGACGTTCTCCGGCCAGGAGGGGACGTCGGCGGGGACGGTGATCCTCACCATCCTCGGCGTCGCGCTGATGCTCGTCTCCTTCTTCGGCTTCGTGCTCCTCGAGGAAGGCAAGCTGGCCAAGCAGGCGGCGAAGCTGCGCGCCACCGGTGCGCTCGATCGTCCCCCCGACACACCTGCAGGGGGATAAGGAGGACCGATGGCAGGCAAGCAGATCGACTTCCCCCCCGAGCAGAAGGAAGACGCACGCGTCACGCCGTTCATGCTGGGCCTCTGCCTGGTGTGCATCGTGATCGTGGTCGTGATCCTGCTCACCGACCTCGACGGCCCGTTCATCGGGCCCTGGGGGTAACCCAGAGGGTGTCACGGCTCTACCTGCGCTGCGCGATCTGCGATCGGCAGCAGGCGGAGGGGCTCATCTCCGGCGCCGCATGGGGTCGACTCGAACTCGCGAACGGGGTTCAGGTCGAGCACCCTGCGCTCAAGGGGCTGACGCTCCGTGCCTGCCCGACGTGCGTCGGGCGTCACCCTGACTGGAAGGACCAGGCGCTCGCCGCGCTCGGCCTCGACGCGTCTGCGCTCGGCGCGCCTCCGTAGATCTCTCCCTACAGACCCGGGTGCCCCCCGATGCGGCGGGGGCGCGCCCGGCCTACCCTGACCGACCCCGACCGAAACGAAGGAGCGGCAATGCGCACGATCGTCGCCGGATACGACGGCTCCCCTTCCTCACAGCGAGCGCTGGAGCGCGCGGTCTGGCTCGCGAACGTCGCCGACGCGAAGCTCGTCGTGACGAGCGTCGTGCCCGTGCTGATCGGCGGGGCGCCGCCCGACAGCCCCGGCGAGGAGCTGCAGGAGGCCGCGGCCGCCGCGCGCGCCCACGGCGTCGAGCCCGAGCTCGTCGAGGCGATCGGTGACCCCGCCCAGGCGATCGCGGAGGTCGCCGAGCTCCACGAGGCGGACCTGATCGTCGTCGGCACGCGGGAGCCCAGCCTCGTCGAGCGGGCCCTCGGCTGGAGCGTGAGCGAGAAGGTGCAGCGGCGCGCGCACTGCGACGTGCTGATCGTGCACGCCGGCCGCGACGAGACGTAGCGGCACCTGCGCGGCCCACGCGGCCTCGAGAGCGACCGCCGGCAGTCGCCGGCGGTCGGGAGCCCGCTCGGCGGACTCCCGACCCGTGGGGCCGATCAGAACAGCCCGACGGTCTCGCCGGCCGCGTCGACGTCGATCCCGTACGCGGCGGGTGTCTTCCCGAGGCCCGGCATCGTCATCATGTCGCCGCAGAGGGCGACGATCCAGCCGGCCCCGGTGTACGGCCGGAGGTCGCGCACCGTCACCGTGAAGCCGGTCGGCGCGTTGCGGAGCGCCGGGTCGTGCGACAGCGACAGGTGCGTCTTCGCCATGCAGATCGGGAGGCTCCCGAGGCCGGCGCGCTCGAACGCGGCCGCCTTCTCCCGCGCCGCGGGCAGCAGCTCGACGTCGTCGCCCCCGTAGACCTTCTGCACGATCGCCCGGATCTTCTCCTCGATCGGGGCGTCGATCGGGTAGGCGAAGTCGAAGTCGTTCGGCTGCTCGGCTGCCCCGACGACCGCCTCCGCGAGGGCGGTCGCACCGTCGCCGCCACGGAGGAAGCCCTCGTTGAGCTCGGCGGCGTAGGCGCCGTGCTCGAGCGCGAGCCGGCGGACGAGCTCCAGCTCCTCGTCGGTGTCGTTCGGGAAGCGGTTGACGCCGACGACGGCCTGCAGGCCGAACCCGTTGACGATCCCGATGTGGCGCGCGAGGTTCGCCGACCCCGCCTCGATCTCCGCGAGCCCGCCGTCGATGTCCCCGCCGTGGTGCTTGAGGGCCTTCACGGAGGCGACGAGCACGACGGCGCTCGGCCGCAGATCGCCCATCCGGCAGGTGATGTCGAAGAACTTCTCCATGCCGAGGTCGGACGCGAACCCGGACTCGGTGATCATGTAGTCGCCGAGCTTGAGCCCCACGCGGTCGGCGACGAGGGAGTTGTTGCCGTGGGCGATGTTCGCGAACGGCCCGCAGTGGACGAACGCCGGTTGCCCCTCGAGCGTCTGCACGAGGTTCGGCTTGATCGCCTCCTTGAGCAGCACCGCCATCGACCCGGCGGCGCGGATCTGCTCCCCCGTCACCGGCTCGCCCTCGTACGTCTGGCCGACCGTGATCGCGCCCAGCCGGTCGCGCAGGTCGGCGAGGTCGCGGGCGACGGCGACCAGCGCCATGATCTCGCTCGCCGCGGTGATGTCGAAGCCGGTCTGGCGGGGGTAGCCGTTCGTGCGGCCGCCGAGGCCGGTGACGACGTCGCGGAGGGAGCGGTCGTTCATGTCCATGCAGCGCCGCCACGAGATCGTGAGCGGGTCGATGCCGAGCGCGTTCCCGTGCAACAGGTGCGCGTCGATCATCGCCGCGAGGAGGTTGTTCGCCGCGGTGATCGCGTGCAGGTCACCGGTGAAGTGGAGGTTCAGGTCCTCCATGGGCACCACCTGGGCATACCCGCCCCCGGCCGCACCGCCCTTCACGCCGAACACCGGCCCGAGCGAGGCCTCGCGCAGACAGAGGATCGGCGCATGGCCGATCTTCCCGAGCCCCTGGGTGAGCGCGACCGACGTCGTCGTCTTCCCCTCGCCGGCGGGCGTCGGCGTGATCGCCGTGACGTTGATGAGCTTCGCGTCGGGCCGGTCGGCGAGGCGGTCGAGCAGCGACAGGTCGACCTTCGCCTTGTAGCGGCCGTACTGCTCGAGCTCGTCGGGCTCGATCCCGGCGTCGGCGGCGACGTCGACGATCGGGCGGAGCGTCGCCCGCTGGGCGATCTCGAGGCTGGAGGGCATCTTCTCGGTCATGGGGCTCCTTCGGGCGTACCGCGCGCGACCGGGACGCGAGCGTCCCGGGCCGCGTCGATTCTGTCAGTGGCTCACCGCGGCGGCTGCGAGCTCGGAGACGAGCGTATCCGTGTAGAAGCGCTCGAGCTTGAAGGGCTCGATCAGGGCGGGCGTCTCGCCCGTCGCGATCAGCTCCGCGAGCGTGACCCCGGTGATGGGGGCCGCCTTGAAGCCGTACGTGCCCCACCCGCAGTCGACGAGGAAGCCGTCGAGCTCGGTCACGCCCATGATCGGGCTGTAGTCGGGGCTCATGTCGCAGAGGCCGGTCCAGTGGCGGAGGATGCGCGTCGCGTGGAGCTGCGGGAACAGCTCGAGGACGTGCCGCGCCGCGTACTCGACGAACGGGAACGTGCCCTTGCTCGAGTACGTCGGGTACGGCTCGACCTCGGCGCCGATCAGGAACTCCCCGCGGTCGGTCTGCGACACGTAGATGTGCATCTGCGCGGAGACGATGATCTTGTCGAGGAACGGCTTCACCGGCTCGGTGACGAAGGCCTGCAGGATGCTCGTCGTGATCGGCAACGGCAGCCCGGCGAGCTCCGCGACGATGCTCGACCAGCCGGCGGTGGCGCTGAGCACGACCCCGGCGGACACGTCGCCCGCGGTCGTCTTGACCTTCGTCAAGCTCGACCCCTTGCGCTCGAACCCGGTCACCTCGACGCCCTGGTGGATCTCGACCCCGGCTTCGTCGACCTTGCGCGCGTACCCCCAGACGACGGCGTCGTGACGGATGATCCCTCCCGGCGGATGGTAGAGCGCACCGAGGATCGGCCACGTCACGTCGCGGGAGATCGAGATCTGCGGGCAGAGGTCCTTGACCTCCTCCGCGGTGATCACCCGGCTGTCGATCCCGAGCAGCGTGTTCACCTCGGCGCGCTCCTGCTGCACGACGAGCGAGCGGTCGGAGTGCGCGAGCGTGAAGTGCCCGTGCTGCGAGAACATGAGGTTGAAGTCCAGGTCCTGCGAGAGCTTCTCGTAGAGCTCGACGCTCGACTGGTAGAAGGCCGCCCCTTCCGGCGTGCGGTAGTTGGAGCGGATGATCGTCGTGTTGCGGCCGGCGGCGCCGGCGCCGATGTAGCTCTTCTCGAGGATCGCGACGTCCGTGATGCCGTGGTTCTTGGCGAGGTAGTAGGCGGTGGCGAGGCCGTGCGAGCCGCCGCCGATGATGACGACGTCGTAGTGGCGCTTGAGCTCCCCCGGGTGGTGGAACATCCGCTTGGGGAAGAAGATCTCCTTCACGAGGCGCCTCCGATCGCGTCGACGCCGACGGGCCCGCCGCCGAGCGGCTGCGCACGGTCGACGACGACCTCCCACAGGTAGTCGCCGAACTCCTGTGGGAAGGCGAGCAGCACGCCGCCTCCGGGCCGGGGGAGCAGGTGCACCGTGTTCACGTGCGCCACCTCGCCGCTGGACGGGACCTCGTGCAGGTGCGTGAGCCGACGCACGAGGGTCTCCGTGGACGGGCCGACGAGCGCGAGGACGCCGAGCGCGGCGGTGACGTCGAGCACGGGGCCGCCCTCGGCGAGGCGCTCCCGCACGGCGCCCGTCTGCGGCCCCTCGCACAGCACGAGCGTGCGCCGGGGCGAGATCCGGTGGACGGCCACGAGGTCGGCACCCTCGACGGGTGTCGCCGCCTCGAGCTTGCCGAGGTGCGAGAGGTCGGCGATCCCGACCGTCCCGAGGTGGTCCGACTCCCCGGGGATCGCGACCGGCACGAGCCAGCCGTCACGCTCGACGAACGTCGCGCCGAGGTCTCGCTGACGCCGATCCATCGACGAGCGGGCGAGCGGCCGGAACGAGCCGTTCGCCACCGCGGCCGACGGGGACAGGAAGTCGAGGACGGTCACCCACGCCCTCCCGTGCCGGCGGCCGCGCCGGCCCCCGGCCTCGCCACCGCCGTGTGTCGCCGCCTGCCGCTCATGCCTTGAGCCGCTCTCCCGCCGGGTCGAAGAACGGCCCGAGGTGCACCCGCATCGGCTCGAGCTCGCCGTCGATCGCGACGTGGAAGGTGCCGCCCTCGACGGCGAGGTCGTGCCGGAGGATCGCGAGGCCGATCACCTTGTCGAGCTCCTTCGAGTAGCGGACGCTCGTCACGCGGCCGGCCGAGGCGCCGCCGACGACGACCTGGCCGCCCTCGAGCGGCATCGCCCGCCTGGGGCTCTCGAATCCGACGAGCATCCAGCGGAGCCCGCGCTCTGCGGCCTGCTCGGTCGCCCACTTGCCGACGAAGTCGGGCTTGTCGGCCTTGAAGATCCACGGCATCCCCGCCTCGAGCACGTTCGACTCGGAGTCGGTGTCCTGGCTGACGATCACGTGCCCCTTCTCGAGCCGCAGGATCCGCTGCGGCTCGAGGCCGAAGGGGGCGACGCCGAGGTCGGCTCCCTGCTCGAGGAGCGCGTCCCACACGTGCTCGGCGTGCGAGCTGGGCAGGTGCAGCTCGTAGCCGAGCTCGCCGACGAACCCGATGCGGAGCCCGAGCGTGGGCACGCCCGCGACCGTGACGTGCCGGGCGTCGAGGTAGGCGAAGCCCTCGTTCGAGAAGTCGTCCGGCGACACGCGCCGCATCAGCTCGCGCGCCCTCGGCCCCGCGACGTTGACCGCGGCGACCCCGCCCGTGACGTTCTGGAACGAGACGTCCATGTGCCAGACCGCGTTCCACCACGTGAACCACTGGTAGACGGCATCCGCCCCGGTCGACGTCGTCGTCACGTAGAACGTCTCGTCGTCGAGCCGCGCCACGGTGCCGTCGTCCATGATCCGGCCTGCGTCCGAGGTGAGGACGCCGTACCGGATGCGACCGATCTTGAGGTCGCTGAACCGGTTCGGGTAGACGCGATCGAGGAAGGCTCCGGCCTCCGGGCCCGTGACGAGGAGCTTGCCGAGCGTGGAGACGTCGATCAGGCCGACGGCGTGGTGGACGTTCTGTGCCTCCGCGTCCACGTCGTCGCCGTAGGAGTGCGGCCGCCGCCACGCGCCGGTCCACATCATCCGCCCCCCGAGGTCCTTGTGCCGGTGGTGGAGCGACGTGCGCTTCGCGGGCTCGTGCGGTCGCCCGGCGATCAGCCCGAGCGTGACGGGCGTCGACGGCGGCCGCGCCGTCGTCGTGCCGATCGTGTTCTCGTCGAGCTGCCGCGCCTTGGCGTACACGCGGATCGAGTTGACGTGGCACAGCCGGCCCTGACACGGGCCCATCGTCACCGTCGTGTAGCGCTTCGAGAGCTCGATCGAGTCGAATCCCTCCCTGATCGCGTACTTCAGGTCCTTCGTCGTCTGGTCCTCGCAGAAGCAGACGAAGCACTTGTCGTGACGGTCACCGAGCTCGGGGGGTGGGACGGCCGGGTCGCCGACGTCGCCGGCGACGGCACCGGCCGCGTGCAGGTGCGAGGGCAGGTCGGTCGGGACGAAGACACCGCGCGCGTCGTCGTACTCGACGCGTGCACCGGCCTGGGCGAGGAGCTTGTAGTTGGGCTGCGGGCTCCCGCCCATGACCACGAGGTCGCAGTCGATCCGCTTCCCGTCGACCACGACGCGCCGCACCCGGCCTCGGGAGCCGATCGCCTCGACCTCGCGCGGCGTCCGCTCGCGGAAGTCGACGAGCTCGGCGACGTCGACACCGGCCGCCCGCAGGTCCTCCGCCGCCCGCACGCCGCGGTCGTCGACGGTGAGCACGACCGCGCGCTCCCCGGGACGGATCGAGAAGGCGTTCACGAGGCGCCGCACGCCGTCCGGGAGGAAGGTCCCGATCAGGTCGTTGCCCGGGAAGACGAGCGGCTGCTCCATCAGGCCGCTCGCGACGACGACGTCGTGGGCGCGGATCTTGAGGAGCATGTTCCCCGAGGCGACCGGGACGAACCCGTGCTCGAAGACCCCGATCGCGATCGCCGGCGCGACGATCTCGACGCCGGCCTCCCGGGCGCGCGCGGCGAGCTCCCGCGCCGCCGCGACCCCGTCGCGCTCGGCGAGGAGGGCGCCGCCCGCCTCGGGCCCCTCGTCGACGACGATCACGCTCCGGCCCCGGCTCGCGGCGTCGATCGCCGCCTCGAGGCCGGAACGACCGCCGCCGACGACGCACACGTCGACGTGCCGATACTCGGCGTCGTACCGCTCCGTACGCGCCCCGGCGGGATCGAGGGCGCCGAGCCCGGCCGCCTGCCGGAGCACCTTCTCGTACAGGGGCCACAGCCGCCGCGGGCGGATGAAGGTCTTGTAGTAGAAGCCCGGCGGTGTGAAGGGCCCGCCGAGCTTGTCGGTGACCGCCATCAGGTCGTGGTCGAGCGAGCCGATCACGTTCTGCTGGTCGACCGTCACCCCGTCCGTCAGCGGCGTCGTGCAGACGCGGACGTTCGGGATCCCGTCGACCGTCATCTGGCAGTTCGCGCAGTGCCCGGAGCAGCACACGAGGCCCCGCGGCCGGTGGTACTTGAAGCTCCGCGAGAAGATGCGCTGGCCGCTCGCGTAGAGCGCCGAGCCGATCGTGTCGCCGGCGAAGCCCTCGAGGCTCTTCCCGCGGAACGTGAAGGGGACCGTCCGCGAGCGGTCGATCCGCTCGTGCGACTGGGGCGACAGGCGCGTCATGCGGCCCCCGCCGGTCGCTCCGGGTGCCAGGTCCGGTGCACCGTGTTCGTCACCGTGTCGCGCTCGGCGAGGAACCAGTCCTCGCAGGCACGGCAGAACCACCACTCGCGCTGCACGCCGGCCGTGTTGTCGCGGAAGTAGATGTACTCGTTGAGCTCGCGGACGGACGGCGACGATGCCGGCCGGCGTGTCACCTCCCCCGCGCAGCGCAACTCCGCGACCTCTCTCGGGCCGCACGTGGGGCACGTGACGAGAATCGACATTATTGCCAGTAACGAAATGGCGTGCTACTAGTGGCGATACACTAGCGCGATGCCCCGCACCGGTCAACCATCCGCACGCGACGTCGAGGCCACGGTCCGCGCCGTCTCGCTCCTCGATGCGCTCGCCGACGGCGGCGAGCTCGGGACGACGGAGCTGGCGCGCCTGACCGGGATCAGCGCGAGCACGGTCTCGCGCCAGCTGGGGACGTTGAGCCG
Source organism: Gaiella sp. (assembly GCF_057140465.1). Taxonomy (NCBI): domain Bacteria; kingdom Bacillati; phylum Actinomycetota; class Thermoleophilia; order Gaiellales; family Gaiellaceae; genus Gaiella; species Gaiella sp. Next base: position 43,882 of record NZ_DBNHWK010000011.1, on the reverse strand, counting down.
ACTCGGGCTCGTCGAGCACGTGCGCCCCACGGGTCGCTACCGCCTCGGGGTGCGCGTGCTCTCGCTCGCGAACGCGGTGCTCGCGCGCCTCGACGTCCGCGACCTCGCGCGGCCGCACCTCGAGCGGCTCGTCGACGACGTCGGGGAGACGGCCACGCTCTCCGTCCCGGGCGACCGCGACGCGATCACGGTCGACTTCGTGCCCACGGACCGCTACGTCCAGGGCGTGACCCGCCTCGGCCGGCCGAGCGTCGGCCACGCCTCGTCGGCTGGGAAGGTGCTGCTCGCGTTCGGCGAGGTACCCCTTCCCCGGGGGCGACTGCGGGCCTTCACACCGCGGACGATCGTCGACGCCGCCTCGCTGGCGGCGGAGATCGAGCACGTGCGCGCTGCCGGCTACGCCGAGGCGATCGAGGAGCGCGAGGAAGGGCTGAACGCGATCGCGGCCCCCGTGTTCGGTGCGGACGACCGGTTGACCGCGGTCGTCGCGCTCCAGGGGCCGTCGAACCGGTTCGACCGGGTGGCGATCGACGCCGCGCGACCGCTCCTGCTCGCGTGCGCCGGGCGCATCTCGCGCGCGCTCGGGTGGCCGGGCGGGGCCGCGACGGCCGCCTGAGCCGGAGGCGCCGTCCGGAGCCGACCGCCGGCGCACGTGCGGCCGGACGGATCGAGGCAGGGAGCGTCCTCGCGACGCGCACGGCTGCCGACGGGCGCCGCCCCTCCTCCGTGGGGCCCGGGTCAGAGGACGGCCCGGATCGCCTGCTCGAACCCGCGGACGTGGCGCAGCATCGCGTCGGCGGCCGCATCCGCGTCACCGTCGCGGATCGCCTCGAGCAGGTCGCGGTGCTCCTGCACCGCCCGGTCGAGGCGCGACACACGGTCGATCGCGAGCAGCCAGATCCGCAGCGTGAGCACGAAGTACGCGTCGAGCGTCTCCTCGAGGAACGCGTTGTGCGCGCAGCGCCAGACGTGCCGGTGGAGGCGCTGGTCGAGCTCGAAGAGCGCCCGCTCGTCGAGGCTCCCGCCCCCGGCGAGCTCGTCGAGGAGCTCCACCGTCCGTGCCTCGTCCTCCGCGGTGCGCCGCTCGGCTGCGAGCCGCGCGGCGAGGCTCTCGAGGGCGGCCCGCACCTCGGAGAGCGCGGCCAGGTCGCCGGCCTCCACCCTCGACACGAACACGCCCCGGCGCGGGTGGATCTCGACGAGGCCCTCTCGCGCGAGCAGGCGCACGGCCTCGCGCACCGGCGTGCGTCCGATCCCGAGCCGCGCCATCAGCGCGCGCTCGTCGACGATCGAGCCCGGCTGCAGCTCGAGCGAGACGATGAGCTCGCGGATGCGGTAGTACGCCTGGACGGACAGCGACCGGGCCTCACCGGCCGCAGGCTGCAGGAGTGGGAGCGACGGCGTCACGCGACTCGATATATATTACGAGTCCCGTAACTGATATATCAAGACTACTGGAGAGCCCATGAGCACGCTTCCCGCACGGGCCCGTGCCGTCGTCATCGGGTGCGGCATCGTCGGCAACGCGGTCGCCTACCACCTCGCCGACCAGGGCTGGTCGGACATCGTGCTCCTCGACAAGGGCCCCCTGCCGAACCCCGGCGGCTCCACCGGCCACGCCTCGAACTTCATCTTCCTCGTCGACCACTCGAAGGAGATGACCCAGCTCACGGTCGAGAGCACGCGCCAGTACCAGGAGCTCGGCGTGTTCACGGAGTGCGGCGGCATCGAGGTCGCGCGCACCGAGGAGCGGATGGAGGAGCTGCGGCGGCGCATGGCCTCGGCCAAGTCGTGGGGCGTGGAGCCGGTGTCCCTCGTGACGCCGGCCGAGATCAAGGAGCTCGTCCCCTACATCGACGAGTCGATCCTGCTCGGGGGCTTCTACACCCCCGGGGTGGGGGTCGTCGACTCGCTGCGCGCCGGCACGATCATGCGCGAGCGGGCGGTCGAGGCCGGCGCCGTCGAGGTCTCCCCGAACACCGAGGTCGGCGGCATGGACGTCGAGCGCGGACGGATCCGGCGGGTGCACACCTCCCGCGGCACGATCGAGGCGGAGGTCGTGGTCATCGCGTGCGGCGTCTGGAGCCCGCTGCTCGCGCGCATGGCCGGCGCCCGCATCCCCCTCGTGCCGATGGTGCACCAGATGATCGACATCGGCCCCGTCCCGCGGTTCGAGGGGAGCGCGAGCGCGATCGAGTACCCGATCGTGCGCGACATGGACGTGTTCATGTACGAGCGTCAGGACGGGACGAGCCTGGAGATCGGGTCGTACGCGCATCGCTCGATCCAGCACGAGCCCGAGGAGATCCCGTCGATCGAGGAGGCGGCGCTGTCGCCGACGGAGTTCCCGTTCACACAGGCCGACTTCGACCCCCAGCTCGCCGACGCGCTCGAGCTGATGCCCGAGATCGTCGGCGACGAGTCGGTCGGCGTGAAGTACGCGATCAACGGGCTGATCTCGCTCACCCCCGACGGGATGCCGATCCTCGGCGAGACGCCGGAGGTGGCGGGCTTGTGGTCGGCCGCGGCCGTCTGGGTCAAGGAGGGGCCCGCGGTCGGCAAGTCGCTCGCGGAGTGGATGGTGCACGGGGAGTCGCACATCGACCTCCACTCGTCGGACGCGAGCCGCTTCCACGATCACCAGAAGACGCGCGCGCACGTGCGGGCGCGCACCTTCGAGGCCTTCCCCAAGACGTACGGGATCGTCCACCCGGCAGAGCAGTGGTCGTCGGATCGCGGCCTCCGCATCTCGCCGCTGCACGACCGCACCGAGGCCCTCGGCGCGGTCTTCCACGAGGCTGCGGGGTGGGAGCGCCCCCAGTGGTACGAGGCGAACGCGCCGCTCGTCGAGCGCTACGGCATCGCGCCCAGGGAGGCGGAGTGGGACGCACGCTGGTGGTCGCCGATCGTCAACGCCGAGCACCTCGCGATGCGGGAGCACGCGGGCGTCTTCGACCTCTCCGCGTTCGCGATCTTCGACGTCCAGGGCTCCAGCGCGCTCGACACGCTCCAGCGCGCGGTGCTCGCCCAGATGGACGTCCCGGTCGGCCGCGTCGTCTACACGCCCGTGCTCGGGCCCGGCGGCGGCTTCCGGTCCGACCTCACGATCATGCGGCTCGCCGACGACGCGTTCCGGATCGTCACGGGCGGGGCACACGGCATGGCGGACCGCAAGCTCTTCGCCGACCTCCTCCCCGGGGACGGCTCCGCGAGCCTCGTCGACGTGACCACCGCGTGGACGACGATCGGCCTCTGGGGCCCACGCGCCCGCGACGTCCTCTCGTCCGTCACCTCGGACGACGTCTCCCACGAGGGCTTCCCGTTCGCGACCTGCAGGACGATCGAGGTCGGCTCGCAGCTCGTGCTCGCGTCGCGGATCTCGTACGTCGGCGACCTCGGCTGGGAGCTGTACGTCCCGATCGAGCAGGGAGCCCGCCTGTGGGACGTGCTGTGGGAGGCGGGCGCGCCCCACGGTCTCACGGCCTGCGGGATCGGGGTCTACGGCACGACCGGGCGCCTCGAGAAGTGCTACCGCGCGTACGGTGCGGAGCTCGAGTCCGAGTTCACGGTCGTCGAGGCCGGGATGACGCGACCGACCGTCAAGGAGCAGGACTTCGTCGGCAAGGAGGCGCACCTGCGCCAGCGCGACGAGGAGCCGGCGGCCCTCCTCTGCACGCTGACCGTGGACGACCACGGGTCCGCGAGCGGCGTCGCGCGCTACCCGCTCGGCCGCGAGCCGGTCACGCTGCGCGACGGGACGCCGCTCACCGACCGCAAGGGACGGCGGTCGTACGTGACGAGCGCGGGTGCGGGCCCCTCGCTCGACCGGTACCTCCTGCTCGCCTACCTCCCGCCCGAGCACGCCGTGGAGGGCTCGACGGAGCTCGCGGTCGAGTACATGAACGAGCGCTTCCCGGTCACGGTGGCGGTCGCCGGGTCACGGCCCCTGTTCGATCCCGACAACGCGAGGATCCGCTCCTGATGCGCGTGCTCGCCTGCGTGAAGCGGGTGCCGATGACGGGCGGCCGGATCGTCCTCACGGAGGACGCGCAGGCGATCGACACGCGCCACCTCGGGTTCGCGGTGAGCCCGCACGAGGAGTGCGGCGTCGAGGAGGCGGTACGGCTCGTCGAGGAGGCGGGCGGCGAGTCCGTGGTGCTCACGCTCGGGCCGAGCGAGGCGGAGGAGCAACTGCGCGATGCGATGGCGATCGGGATCGACCGCGCGATCCACCTCGTCGGCGACGGTGACGAGTGGGATCCGCAGGCGACGGCGGGGGCGGTCGTGGACGCGATCCGCGCCGACGAGGCCGAGCACGGGCCGTTCGACCTCGTCGTCTTCGGCAACGAGTCCGCCGACAGCGGCGGCTACCAGGTCGGGGTCCGCGTGGCGCACGCGCTCGGCCGACCGGTCGCGACGGGCCTCAAGCGGATCGACATCGACGACGGAGCCGCGCGCTGCGAGCAGGAGGTGACCGGCGGTCGCGACGTGTACGTCCTGCCGCTGCCCGCGGTCGTGACCGTGAAGGAGGGGCTGAACTTCCCGCGGTACCCGTCCGTGCCGGGCCGACTGCGCGCGCAGAAGAAGCCCGTCTCGACCGCGGCTCCCGCGCGCCCTGCGTCGAGGCTCCAGAAGCTGGCCCTGCGGGTGCCCGAGGGCGGGGGCACGACGGCCGAGGTCCTCGGCCACGGGCCGGGCGCGGCGCCGGCGGTGACGCAGCTGCTCGCCGACCTCGGGGTCCTCGAGTGACCACGCCGCCCACTGCACGCGCTGACACGGGCGGCAGAGCGACGCGCGCCGGGGGCGTTCCGTGACCGCGCTCGTGCTCGTCGAGCACGAGGCGGGCACACCCGCCGAGAGCTCGCTGCAGGCGGTGGCGCTCGCCCGCGGGCTCGGGCCGGGCCCCGGCCTCGACGCGCTCGTGATCGGCGCCGACGGCGGAGGCGCGGCCGCGCTGCTCGGGGCGCACGGCGTGACGACGGTGCACGTCGCCGAGCACGACGGGCTCGGCGCGTTCGCCCCGGATGCCTGGGCCCGCGTCGTCGTCGACCTCGCCGAGCGCATCGGGGCGAGCAGCGTCGTCGCCGCCGCCACCGAACGCGGCAACGACGTGATCGCACGCGCAGCCGCCCGCGTCGACGAGCCGTTCGCCGCCAACGTCGTCGCCGTCGCCGGCGGCGGCCCGTGGACGCTCACGCGCGTCCGCTGGGGCGGCAGCCTCCTCGAGGAGGCGCGGCTCGACGCCGGCCGCGCGCTCCTGACGGTCCAGCCGCACGCCGTGGCCGTGGCGGACGCCGGCGGCCCGGCGGCGGCCGTGGAGCCCTTCACGCCGCCGCTCGACGCCGCCGACCTCGCCGTCCACGTCACGGAGCGCGTCGGCACGCCGGCCGGCGGCGTCTCGCTGGCCGATGCGAAGGTCGTCGTGTCCGCCGGCCGCGGCGCAGGGTCGGCAGAGGGCTTCGCGGGGGTCGAGGAGCTGGCGGCGCTGCTCGGCGGCGCGGTCGGGTGCTCACGCGCGGTGACGATCGCCGGCTGGCGGCCGCACACCGACCAGGTCGGACAGACCGGGACGAAGATCGCCCCCGACCTGTACGTCGCCTGCGGGATCTCCGGGGCGACGCAGCACATGGCGGGCTGCAGGGGCGCGAAGGCGATCCTCGCGATCAACACGGATCCCGAGGCGCCGATCCTCTCGGGCGCCGACTACGCGGTGATCGGCGACCTGCACGAGGTCGTGCCGGCGATCTGCGCGGAGATCAGGAAGGCGCGTCCGACGTGACCGACGGGGCGCCGGCCGCTCACCGGCGATGAGCACCGTCGCCTCGGCACTGGCGCTCGCGGCGGTGCTCGCCGTCGCCGGCCTGGTCTTCGGACGGCGCGTCCTGGCGCTCGTCCGGCTCGTGCGGGCCGGGAAGCCCGTGGCCCGCACCGCCGACGTCCCGGCACGCCTCCGGAGCGAGCTCACGGTCGTCCTCGGCCAGCGCAAGCTCCTCCAGCGCCTCGTCCCGGGGCTCGCGCACGCCGTCGTGTTCTGGGGGTTCCTCGTCCTCTTCCCCACGATCGTCATCGCGCTCGTCGCGATCGTCGACCGCGAGCCGCCGGCCGCCGCCGGCTCGCCGATCGGCTGGCTCGAGCGCCAGGGGTGGTACGCGCTCGCGGTGGACGTCTTCGTCCTGCTCGTCCTCGCGGGGGTGGCGGTGGCGACGTGGATCCGCAAGGTGCGAAGGCCCGAGCGCTTCCGGGGGAGCCACCTCCGCGAAGCCGACCTCATCCTCGCGCTGATCGCGGTGATCGTGACGACGCTGCTCCTCTGGCACGGGACGCTGATCGCGCTCGAGCTCGCACCCTGGCCGTCCGGCTGGTCACCCGTGTCCGACGCGGTCGGGTCGCTGTTCGCCGACGACACCACGACCGAAGCGCTGGAGCGCGTCTTCGTGTGGGCGCACGTGCTCCTCATCCTCGGGTTCCTCGCCTACCTCCCCCACTCCAAGCACCTCCACATCGGCACCGCCGCGGTCAACGTCTTCTTCGGCCGGACGCGGGCCCGAGGCCGCCTCGAGCCGCTCGACTTCGACGTGGACGACGAGGCGGAGCTGCGGTTCGGCGCGGGCACGGTCGCCGACCTGACCTGGAAGCAGATGCTCGACGCGATGTCGTGCACCGAGTGCGGCCGCTGCCAGGACGCCTGCCCGGCCTCGGCGACCGGGAAGGAGCTGTCACCGAAGCTCCTGATCATGGGGATCCGCGACCAGCTGTTCCGCGAGGGCCCGGCGCTCCGTGCCGGCGGCGACCTCGCACCGCTCGTGCCGAGCGCGGTCAGCGACGACGTCGTGTGGGACTGCGTCACGTGCGGGGCATGTGTGCGCGAGTGCCCCGTCGGGATCGAGCACGTCGACCACATCGTCGACCTCCGGCGCCAGCTCGTGATGGTCGATGCGCGCTTCCCGGCGGACGGGGCGACGATGCTCCGCGACGTCGAGCGCGGCGGGAACCCGTGGGGGAAGCCGCAGACCGAGCGTGCGGCATGGGCGGAGACGGTCGGCGTCCGCGTGCTGCAGCCGGGCGACCCGGCCCCGGAGGTGCTGTACTGGGTGGGATGCGCGGCGGCGTTCGACGAGCGCGCGCGCGCGTCGGCGGTCGCGACCGCGCGGCTCCTGCTCGCGGCCGGCGTCGACGTCGCGATCCTCGGGCCGCGCGAGTCCTGCACCGGGGACCCGGCGCGACGCATGGGCAACGAGTACGTCTTCCAGTCGCTGGCCCGCGCGAACGTCGACACCCTCGACGAGGCGGGCGTGACGACGGTCGTCGCCAGCTGCCCCCACTGCTTCAACACGCTCGCGAACGAGTACCCGGACTTCGGCGGTCACTACCGGGTGCTCCACCACACGGAGCTGCTCGCCGAGCTCGTGCGCGACGGACGCCTCGCCCCCGCCGCCGGGGAGGGCACGATCACGTACCACGACTCGTGCTACCTCGCGCGCCACAACGACGTGCTCCGAGCGCCACGGGAGCTCGTGTCGCGGATCGGGAAGCCGCTCGAGATGGCCCGCTCCGGGCGACGCACCTTCTGCTGCGGTGCCGGGGGCGCACACCTCTGGATGGAGGAGCGCGGCTCGCAGATCAACGAGGAGCGGGTGCGGGAGGCGGCCGCCACGGGGGCCGACACGCTCGCCGTCGCGTGCCCGTTCTGCACCGTGATGCTCGACGACGGCGTTCGGCAGACCGGCGGCGACCTGCGCGTGGCGGACGTGGCGACCCTGCTCGCCGAGGCGCTGCCCGACTGAGGCCGACCCGCCGCCGCCGTGGACGAGCTCCATGGTCGGCCGGCCGGGATCGCGGCGGACGCTGCACTATCGTCCACGCATGCGCGTGGTCGTCGTCGGCGGCGGAGTGGTGGGCCTGGCGTGCGCCTTCGCGCTCGTCGAGGACGGGCAGGACGTCGTCGTGCTCGAGCAGGGTGCGATCGGCGGCGGCGCGTCGTCCGGCAACGCCGGGTGGGTGACCCCGAGCCTCGCGACCCCGCTGGCGGCGCCCGGGATCCTCCGTCAGGGCCTCCGCCACGCCCTCGACCCGACGGGGGCGCTCGTCATCCGACCCCGGCTCGATGCCGCCTGGTTGGGCTGGCTCGTGCGCTTCGCGCGGGCGAGCCGCCGCAGGCGCTTCGCCCACGGCGTCGAGGCGCTCCATCGCCTGTCGCGCACGACGATCGCGGAGCTCGACCGCATGGCGGCGGCCGGCGTCGAGTTCGAGGAGCACCGCGCCGGGCTGCTCGCGGTCGCGCGATCGCCCGCGGCGCTCGCCTGGTTCGAGAGCGTGTTCACCGAGCTGCGCCGGGTCGGCTTCGAGGGGCGGCTCGACGCGATGTCCGCAGACGAGGCGCGCGAGGCCGAGCCCGTGCTCTCGCCCGCGGTCGCCGGCGCCCTCTACGCGTCGGTCGATCGTCACGTCGCCCCGGTCTCCCTGCTCGAGGGGCTCGGGACACACCTCGCCCGCCGCGGTGTCGAGCTCCACACCGACTCCCGGGCGACACGGCTCGCGCGCATGCCGGACGGCTGGCACGTGGAGACGGCCGGCGGGGGCGAGGAGCGCGCCGACGCCGTGGTCGTGGCGGCGGCGCTCGGCTCCGTCGAGCTCGTGCAGCCCTTCGGCCTGCGACTCCCGCTCGTCGCCGCGAAGGGCTACTCCGTCACCGTCCCCCATGCCGATCCGACGCCGACCCGCCCGCTCTACCTCTGCGAGGCGAAGCTCGGCCTCACGCCGCTCCGGGCGGGGCTGCGGATCGCCGGCTTCTTCGAGCTCGGAGCGAGGGACGCCGCGCCCAGCGCAGAGCGCTGCCGCCAGCTCGTCGCCGAGACGCGCGCGTACCTGACGACGGTCGAGGGCCCGCTCGAGCCGGACGAGGTCGGCTGGGCGGGGATGCGGCCGGCGACGCCGGACAGCCTGCCGCTCCTCGGGAGGGTGCCCGCAGCGCCCGGTCTCGTGCTCGCAACGGGCCACGGGATGCTCGGCGTGACGCTCGCCCCTGCCACCGGAGCCGCCGTCGCCTCTCTGCTCCGCGGCGAGGACGACGCGTGGCTCGCCCCCTTCGCGCCCGCGCGGTTCGCGTGACGTTCGTCAACCGCATGCAGCGCTACGAGGCCCTCTCCGAGGAGGCCCTCGACGTCATCGACGGCGGCTGGCGCCGGCTGGCGCGGGACGTCGGGGTCGAGTTCCTGCACCCGAGGGCGCTCGCGCTGTTCGCGGCCGCGGGTCAGCTGGTCGAGGGCGAGCGGGTGCGCTTCGACCCGGACTTCCTCGTTGAGCAGGCCGCGAAGGCCCCTCGAGCTTCACGCTGCACGCGCGAAACCCCGAGCGGAGCGTCGTGCTCGGCGGCGAGCACATGGTGTTCGTCCCGGTCCAGGGGCCGCCGAACGTGATCCACGGCGGTGTCCGGCGTCCGTCGACGCTCGCCGACTTCGACGAGCTCTGCCGCTTCGCCCAGGCCGTCGACGAGCTCGACTCCGCGGGCGGGCTCCCCGTCGAGACGAACGACGTCCCCGTCGAGGTGCGGCACCTCGAGCACGTCCGCTCCCTCGTCCGCCTCACCGACAAGCTGTTCCAGGGCTCACAGATCTCGGGCGCCGCGGCTCGGGACTCCCTCGAGCTGGGGACGCTCGTCTTCGGCGAGGAGGCGATGGCGACCCGGGCGTGCATGTACACGAACGTCAACGTCAACTCGCCGCTGCGCTGGGACGAGCGCATGCTCGACCCCCTCCTCGTCTACGCGGAGGCCGGGCAGGCGATCGTCGTCGTGCCCTTCCTGCTGATGGGGGCGATGGCGCCCGTGAGCATTCCGGCCGCCCTCGTGCAGCAGACGGTCGAGGCGCTCGCCGGGATCGCGCTCGCCCAGCTCGTGCGCCCCGGCTGCCCCGTGGTGATCGGCGGGTTCCTCTCGAACGTGGACATGCAGTCGGGTGCCCCCGCGTTCGGCGGACCGGAGTCGGCTCTCGGCCTCCTCTGCTCCGGGCAGATCGCGCGCAGCCTCGGGCTCCCCTGGCGGGCGGGCGGAGGGGCGCTCACCTCGAGCCCCGCGCCCGACGCGCAGGCGGCGTACGAGGGGCTGACGACGATGACCGCGGCGTTCCTCGCCGGCGCCAACCTCGTGATGCACACGGCGGGCTGGCTCGAGGCGGGGCTGGCGACGAGCGTCGAGAAGGCCGTGATCGACCTCGAGCTCGTGCGCGTGCTGCGCGAGGAGTTCACACCGCTCGAGGTGGACGAGGCGAGCCTCGCGCTCGACGCCCACGTCGAGGTCGGGCCGGGCGGTCACTTCTTCGGCGCCGCCCACACGATGGCGCGCTTCCGCGACTGCTTCTACCGGCCGCTCCTGTCCACGACCGCGAGCGCGGAGCGCTGGCTCGAGGAGGGTGCGCGTGACGCCGCCGCACGCGCCTCCGACGTGTGGGAGGAGATCCTCGCCGGCTACGAGCAGCCGCCACTCGACGGCGACGTCGCCGACGCCGTCGAGGCGTTCGTCACCCGCCGCGCCGCGGAGCTCGGGCACACGGCGTTCCCCTGGCGCGTCGACCCGCCGGAGCGCGCCCGGCCGACCCGGCCGGTGCGACGCGCACGGGAAGGGCGTCGGCGGCGATGACCGTCCGCCCCGTCCGGTCAGGCGCCGAGGCCGAGCTCACGCCCGGTGGCGGCGGCCGCGGCGCGGACGACGTCCGCGATCCGTGCCTCCTCGCCGTCCGGCGGGAAGCGGTACGCAGGGCCGTGCACGTGGATCGCCGCCAGCGCCTTCCCGCGCCCGTCACGCACCGCGGCGGCGACCGAGTTGATCCCCTCCGCGAACTCCTCGCGCCCCCAGGCAACGCCGTCCTCCCGCACCGCGGCCAGTCGCCGTCGGAGCGCGGCCGCGGTGGTGACCGTCCGCGGCGTGAACGCGCGCAGCTCGCGCGACGCGTACGCATCGATCGCAGCGCGGGGCCACTCGGCGAGCAGCACCAGGCCGGACGGGACGACGTGCATCGGCGCGCGCGTCCCCGTCCAGTCGCGCACCTGCACCGGGTTGTCCGACTCGACGTGGTCGACGTAGTGCACGTCGTACCCGTCGGGGAGCGCGAGCCCCGCGTCCTCGGAGAGCTCCTGAACGACCTGGGCGAGGTGCGGACGGGCCAGCGTCACGAGGCTCCGCTCCGGCGAGGCGGCGCCGGCGAGGGCGGCGATGCCGGGCCCCACGCGCCACCGGGGCCCGTCGAGGCGCTCGACCGCATCGAGCTCCTCCAGGGTCGCGAGGAGCCGCGCGACGGTGCTCTTCGGGAGGCGGACACGCTCGGCGATCGCCGTCACCCCGGCCGGTCGGGCCGAGACGGCGTCGAGGATCGCGAACGCCCTGTCGACCGATTGCACCATCGTCTGGCAGCCCTCTACAATGTTCCATGGTACAGGACAGTTCCACGATACGGAACACGGTGGCCCGGCGATGAGTGACGACGACCTCGACCTCCGCTCCCTCGGCGACGACGAGCTGGTCACGCAGATGCACGACGACCTGTACGACGGGCTCGCCGCCGAGATCGTGGAGGGCACCTCGATCCTGCTCGAGCGCGGCTGGGCTGCCGACAAGGTGCTGAACGACGCGCTCGTCGAGGGCATGCGCATCGTCGGGATCGACTTCCGCGACGGCATCCTCTTCGTCCCCGAGGTGCTGCTCGCCGCCAACGCGATGAAGGGCGGAATGGAGGTGCTGCGCCCGCTCCTCGCCGAGACCGGTGCCGACCGCATGGGCACGGTCGTGATCGGGACCGTCAAGGGCGACATCCACGACATCGGCAAGAACCTCGTCGCGATGATGCTCGAGGGTGCCGGGTTCGAGGTCGTCGACCTGGGGATCAACAACCCGGTCGAGAGCTACCTCGAGGCGCTCGAGGAGCACAAGCCGGACATCCTCGGCATGTCCGCGCTGCTCACGACGACGATGCCCTACATGAAGGTCGTGATCGACGAGATGGTCGAGCAGGGCGTCCGGGACGACACGATCGTGCTCGTGGGCGGCGCCCCCCTGAACGAGGAGTTCGGCAAGGCGGTGGGGGCGGACGCGTACTGCCGCGACGCGGCGACCGCCGCGGAGACGGCCCAGGCCCTGGTGCTCGCACGCCGTGCAGCAGCTGCTTCATCCTGACGAGGAGCGGACCTTCGAGGCCGCCCGGCCGGAGGTGCTCGTCCTCGCCTGCGGCGCTGTCGCCCGCGAGGTGCTCGCGGTGATCGCGATGAACGGCTGGGAGCACGTCACCGTGCGCTGCCTGCCGGCCAGGCTGCACTCGACCCCGCAGCACATCCCGGCGGCCGTCGACGCGAAGCTGACCGCGCTCCACGGCCGCTACGCCCGCGTCTTCGTCGCCTACGCCGACTGCGGCACGGGCGGGGCGCTCGACCCCGTGCTCGAGCGCCACGGCGTCGAGCGGCTCCCCGGGGCCCACTGCTACGGCTTCCTCGCCGGCAACGACGTCTGGGACGCGATCCACGAGGACGACCCGGCCACCTTCTACCTCACGGACTTCCTCGCCCGGCACTTCGACGCGCTCGTCTGGCGCGGCCTCGGCCTCGACCGGCATCCACAGCTCCTCCCCGACCTGTTCGGGAACTACCGGCGGCTCGTCTACCTGGCGCAGACCGACGACAGCGACCTCCTCGCCCGGGCGCGCGCGGCCGCGGACCGCCTCGGGCTCCGGTTCGAGCATGTCCGGACGGGCTACGGGGAGCTCGTCCCCTCGCTCACGCGCTTCGCGGAGGCCGCGCCCGGTGCCTGAGCTGACCGTGATCCGGTGGCGCGACATCCCCGCGCAGGTGACCGCGGGCGCGGGTCGCGGCGCCGCGCGCCGACAGCTCCCCGATCGCTTTCAGGAGGCGATCGACGCGGCCGCGATGCGCGCCGGGCTCTTCGGGACCGACGACTACCTCACCGCGTGGCGCCGTGACACGCGGGCCTGCGGCGCCGACCTCGAGGCGGAGGTCGCCGCCGCCGCGGACGGGCTCGACGCCGAGTACCCGGCGGAGCGGCTCGAGCGCCTCGTGCGCGCCGGCGGCCGGGAGAGCACGTGAGCACGAGCTTCCTCCGCAGCGGGGGGATCCGCAGACGCGGATCCCCGACCGCGACAACCGCCCTCCCCCCGCAGATCGGGAATCCGCCAAGCAGACCCCCGACCGCGACAACCGCTGAAGCGGCCGCTCCGCGGCCGGTCGCACCGAGACCCCGATGAGCGAGACGCGCCTCTCCTCCGCCACCACCGAGGTCGTGATCGGCTTCGACCGCCCGTTCGTGATCATCGGCGAGCGGATCAACCCCACGGGACGGAAGACGCTCGCCGAGGAGATGGCGGCGGGGAACTTCGAGACGGTCGTCGCCGACGCGGTCGCGCAGGTGGAGGCCGGCGCGCACATGCTCGACGTGAACGCCGGCATCCCGTTGGCCGACGAGCCCGCGATCCTCGCGCAGACGGTGCAGGTCGTGCAGTCGGTCACCGACGTGCCGCTCTGCATCGACTCGTCGATCGTCGAGGCGCTCGAGGCCGGGCTCTCCGTGTACCGCGGGAAGGCGCTCGTCAACTCGGTCACCGGCGAGGAGGAGCAGATGGAGCGCGTGCTCCCGCTCGTCGCGCGGCACGGCGCCGCCGTGGTCGCGATCTCGAACGACGAGACCGGCATCTCCGAGGACCCCGACGTCCGCTTCGACGTCGCGCGGACGATCGTGGCGCGCGCCGCCGACCACGGCATCCCGAAGGAGGACGTCGTCGTCGACCCCCTGGTGATGCCGATCGGGGCGATGGGCACCGCGGGGAGGCAGGTCTTCCGCCTCGTCCGCCGCCTCCGCGAGGAGCTCGGAGTGAACACGACGTGCGGCGCCTCGAACGTCAGCTTCGGGCTGCCGAACCGTCCCGGGCTCAACGCCGCGTTCCTGCCGATGGCGATCGCCTCCGGCCTCACGTCCGCGATCACCAGCCCCCTCCACGCGGAGACGCGCACGGCCGTGTGGGCGGCAGACGTGATGATGGGCAACGATCCGCACTGCGCCACGTGGATCGCACGGCACGGCGACGCGCCGGGCGTCGGGCCCGCGGGGAGGCGGCGCGGCCGTGAGGGCAGGCGGAGGAGCCCGGAGGCGTGAGCGAGGAGCCGCTCGTCGTCTTCATGCCGTCCGGACGGCGCGGGCGGGTCGCCGCGGGGACGACCGTGCTCGACGCCGCCCGCCGCCTCGGCGTCGACCTCGACTCCGTCTGCGGGGGCCGGGGCATCTGCGGCCGCTGCCAGGTCGAGGTCGCGGAGGGGGCGCACGCCAAGCACGGGATCTCGTCCTCGGCGACGCACCTCTCGTCGGCGGGAGCCGCCGAGCGGGCGTACGCCGACGATCGTGGCCTTGCCCGGGGACGTCGGCTCGGGTGCACGGCGGCGGTCACCGGCGACGTCGTGATCGACGTCCCGCCCGAGAGCCAGGTCTACCGCCAGGTGGTGCGCAAGGACGCCGACGCCCACCCGATCGAGGTCGACCCCGTCGTCCGGCTGTACCTCGTCGACGTCGAGCCACCCGACCTCGCCTCGCCGACGAGCGACCTCACCAGGCTGCGGCAGGCGCTCGCGCGCGAGTGGGCACTGACCGATCTCGCCTGCGACGCCGGCGTCGCCGGGTCGCTGCAGTCCACGCTGCGGGAGGGGTCGTGGCGCGTGACCGTGTCGGTGCACGACGGGGACACGATCACCGCCCTCTGGCCCGGCTTCCACGACGCCGCCTACGGGATCGCGTTCGACGTCGGCTCCACGACCGTCGCCGGCCACCTCTGCGACCTGCACACCGGGGCGGTGCTCGCGTCGGCGGGGGCGATGAACCCCCAGATCCGGTTCGGCGAGGATCTGATGAGCCGCGTCTCGTACGTGATGCTGCACCCCGGCTCGGAGAAGGAGCTGACCCGCGCCGTCCGGGGGTGCCTGGCGAAGCTGACCGCCGAGCTCGCGACGGCGGCAGGCGTCGAGCGCACGGACGTGCTCGAGGTGACGGTCGTCGGCAACCCGGTGATGCACCACCTCCTCCTCGGCCTCGACCCCCGGGAGCTCGGCGGGGCGCCGTTCGCGCTCGCCGTCGACGAGTCGGTGCGGCTCCGCGCCGGCGAGCTCGGCCTGCCCGTGCACCCGGGCGCGCGCGCCTACGTCCTGCCCTGCATCGCCGGCCACGTCGGCGCGGACACGGCCGGCGTGATCCTCTCCGAGGGGCCGCACCTGCTGGACGAGGTGAACCTGATCGTCGACGTCGGCACGAACGCCGAGATCGTGCTCGGAAACCGCGAGCGCCTGCTCGCCGCCTCCAGCCCGACCGGGCCCGCGTTCGAGGGCGCCCAGATCAGCTGCGGGCAGCGCGCCGCCCCCGGCGCGATCGAGCGCGTGCGCATCGACCCGGAGACGCTCGAGCCACGGGTGCGCGTGATCGGCTGCGACGCCTGGTCCGACGAGCCCGGCTTCGCGGGCACGACGGTCACCGGCGTCTGCGGCTCGGGCATCGTCGAGGCGGTCGCCGAGATGCTGCTCGCGGGCATCCTCACGACCGACGGCACGATCGACGGCGCGCTCGCCGACCGCACCACGCGGATCACGGCGGACGGGCGTACGTTCTCCTACGTGCTCTGGACGGGAGAGCCGGAGCTCGCGATCACCCAGAACGACGTGCGCCAGATCCAGCTCGCGAAGGCCGCGCTCCACGCGGGCTGCCGCCTGCTGATGGACCGCTACGGCCTCGAGCGCGCCGACCGGATCCGGCTCGCCGGGGCGTTCGGGAGCCAGCTCGACCCGGTGCACGTGCTCGTGCTCGGCCTCGTGCCCGACTGCGATCCCTCCGGTGTCACCGCGGCGGGCAACGCGGCCGGCACCGGCGCGCGCATCGCGCTCCTCGACCGGCGGGCCCGCGCCGAGATCGAGCGCGTCGTGCGCACCGTCGAGAAGGTGGAGACGGCGGTCGAGCCGCGCTTCCAGGAGCACTTCGTCCAGGCGATGGCGATCCCGCACGAGACGGACCCGTACGCACGCCTCGGCGCCACCGTCACCATGCCGCCGCGCCGCGCGGCCCGGGCGGGCAGCGGCGCCGCACCGACGCGCCGCCGCATGCGTGGCGAGAGGAAGACGTGACCGGCGGCCGGGCCGGGCGCCGCGGCGGCGGCCGGGCGGCGAGGCAGGCCGCACGTCTCGCGGCGCACGTCGAGGGCGTGCCCTACCTGACGCGCACGCTGACGCCCTTCGAGGTGCTCTCCGAGGAGGGCCTGTCGCTGATCGAGGACACCGCGGACACGATCCTGGAGCGCGTCGGCATCGACTTCCGCGAGGCGCCGGACGCGCTCGACCTGCTGCGCGCCGCGGGAGCCGACGTCGACGGAGAGCGGGTCCGCTTCCCGCGCGGGCTGGCACGGCACCTCGTCCGGGCAACGGCGCCGGCGGCGTTCACGCAGGTGGCGCGCAATCCCGACCGGAGCGTCCTGTTCGGGGGCGCGGCGACGATCTTCGCCCCCGCGTACGGGTCGCCGTTCGTGCACGACCTCGACCGCGGCCGGCGGTACGGGACGATCGAGGACTTCCGCAACTTCGTCAAGCTCGCGTACGCATCGCCGTGGATCCACCACTCCGGGGGCACCGTCTGCGAGCCCGTCGACCTCCCCGTGCACACGCGGCACTACGACATGGTCTACGCGCACCTGCGCTGGTCCGACAAGCCGTTCATGGGCTCGGTCACCCATCCGCAGCGGGCGCGCGACACCGTCGAGATGGCGCGGATCGTGTTCGGCGCCGAGTTCCTGGAGCAGAACACCGTCCTCTTCAGCCTGATCAACGCCAACTCGCCGCTCGTCTGGGACGCGACGATGCTGGGCGCCGCCCGCGCCTATGCGGAGGCGAACCAGGCGGTGATGATGACCCCCTTCGTCCTCGCCGGAGCGATGAGCCCAGCGACGGTCGCCGGCACCTGCGCGCAGACGCTGGCCGAGGCGCTCGCGGGCATGGCGTACGTCCAGCTCGTCCGACCCGGTGCCCCGGTGGCGCTCGGCTCGTTCGCGTCGTCGATCTCGATGCAGTCGGGCGCACCGACCTTCGGCACGCCCGAGCCCGCGCTCGTCCTGTACACGATGGCTGCGCTCGCACGCCGCGTCGGCGTGCCGTTCCGCTCCGGGGGCGCGCTCACCGCGTCGAAGATCCCCGACGCCCAGGCCGCGTACGAGTCCGCCAACACCATGCAGCCGACGATGCTCGCCGGGGTCAACTTCGTGCTCCACGCCGCCGGCTGGCTCGAGGGCGGCCTCGCGATGGGGTACGAGAAGCTCGTCCTCGACGCCGACCAGCTCGGCATGTGGCACGCATTCGCGAAGGGGGTCGACCTGAGCCCCGACGGCCGGGCGCTCGACGCGTTCCTCACGAGCGAGCCGGGCACGCACTTCCTCGGCCACCCGCACACGCTCGCGAACGTCGAGACCGCCTTCTACCGGTCGCCGCTGGCGGACGACTCGAGCTTCGAGCAGTGGCAGGAGGAGGGGTCGCTCGACGCCGCGCAGCGCGCCAACGCGCACTGGAAGCGCATGCTGTCCGAGTACGAGCCGCCGCCGCTCGACGACGCGCTCGACGAGGAGCTCCGCGAGTGGATCGAGCGGCAGAAGGCGTCTTTCCCGGGCGCGGACGGGTGATGGCGACGGTCGAGAGCCCCCACGCCGACCGCGTGGCCATGCTCCTGCGGCGCGCCCGGTACGAGGTGCTGCCGGCCGAGGGCATCGAGGAGCTGGCCCTCGCCCACGTGCCCCGCGAGACGGTGCTCACCGTGACCGTGTCGCCGACGAAGGGGCTCGAGCCGACGCTCGATCTCACGGCGAGGCTCTCCGCCCACGGCTACGGCGTCGTGCCGCACCTCGCGGCGCGGCTCGTCGTCGACCGACGACACCTCGAAGAGGTCGTCTCGCGCCTCGCCGGGATCGGTGTCACCGACGTCTTCGTCGTCGCCGGCGACGCGCCCGAGCCCGCCGGCGTCTACGCCGGAGCGGCCGAGATGCTCGAGGCGATGAGCGAGCTCGGGCATCCGTTCCGGGAGATCGGCATCGCGGGCTACCCCGAGCGCCACCCGCTGGTCGACGACGAGACGACGATCGCCGCGATGTCCTCGAAGGCGCGCTTCGCGACGTACGTCGTGAGCCAGATCTGCTTCGACCCGGCTGTCACCGCGGCGTGGGTCGAGGCGGTCTGGGCCCGCGGGACGCGCCTGCCGATCCACGTCGGCATCCCCGGCGCCGTGTCCCGTGCGAAGCTGCTGCGCCTCTCGTCGCGCATCGGGATCGGCGACTCGCTCCGCTTCCTGCGGAAGAACACGCGCGTCGTCTCGCGCGTCCTCTCGGGCGGGTTCGACCCGGACGCCCTCGTCGACGGGCTCGCCCCCGCCCTCGCCGACCCCGAGGGGAAGGTCGCCGGCTTTCACGTGTTCACGCTCAACGAGGTCGCCGAGACGGAGCAGTGGCGCCGCGGCCGGCTGGCGCGGGCGCAGGCGCAGGCATGAGCGGGCGACGCTGGGACGTCGTGATCGTCGGCGGCGGCTCGGCCGGGTGCGCCCTCGCGAACCGGCTCTCGGCGGACCCCTCCACGCGCGTGCTCGTGCTCGAGGCAGGCCGGCCCGACTGGCGCTTCGACGTCTTCGTCCACATGCCGGCGGCGCTCTCGTACCCCATCGGCAGCCGCTTCTACGACTGGTGCTACGAGTCCGAGCCCGAGCCGCACCTGCACGGCCGGCGCATCGTCCACGCGCGGGGCAAGGTGCTCGGCGGGTCGTCGTCGATCAACGGCATGATCTTCCAGCGGGGCAACCCGATGGACTACGAGCGGTGGGCGTCCGACCCGGGGATGGAGACCTGGGACCACGCGCACTGCCTGCCGTACTTCAAGCGGATGGAGGACTGCCTGGCGGCGGACGCCGACGACCCCGTGCGCGGCCGCGGTGGGCCCCTCGGCCTCGAGCGGGGACCGGCGACGGGCCCCCTGTTCGGGGCGTTCTTCGAGGCCTGCCGCCAGGCCGGGCACGTGGTGCACGACGACGTCAACGGGATCCGCCAGGAGGGCTTCTCGGCGTTCGACCGCACCATCCGCCGCGGGCGGCGCCTGAGCGCGGCGCGCGCCTACCTCCACCCGGTGCTCGGCCGGCCGAACCTGGACGTGCGCACGCGCGTGCAGGTCGCGCGCGTCGTGATCGAGGGGACGCGCGCGGTCGGCGTCGAGACCGTGACGGGCGAGCGGATCCTCGCCGGCGAGGTGATCCTCTGCGGCGGCGCGATCAACTCGCCGCAGCTGCTGCAGCTCTCCGGCATCGGCGACCCCGCGGTGCTCGAGGCGGCCGGGGTGCCGACGGTGCACGCGCTCCCGGGCGTCGGCGAGAACCTCCAGGATCACCTCGAGGTGTACGTGCAGCACGCCTGCACGCAGCCGGTGACGATGCAGCCCGCCCTGCAGCGGTGGCGCGCGCCCTGGATCGGCTTCCAGTGGCTGTTCCTGCGCCGCGGCCCCGGAGCGTCGAACCACTTCGAGGCCGGCGGGTTCATCCGCTCGAACGACGACGCCGCCTACCCGAACCTGATGATCCACTTCCTCCCGCTCGCGATCCGCTACGACGGCTCGCGACCCGAGGGCGGCCACGGCTACCAGGTGCACGTCGGGCCGATGACCTCGGACGCGCGCGGGCACGTGCGGATCCGCACCGCCGACCCCACCGCGAAGCCCGCGCTGCGGTTCGACTACCTCTCGACCGACCGGGACCGGCACGAGTGGGTGGAGGCGATCCGACGGACACGGGAGCTCCTCGAGCAGCCCGCGCTCGCACCGTTCGACGGCGGCGAGACGTCGCCGGGACCGTCCGTGGAGAGCGACGAGGAGATCCTCGACTGGGTGCGCCGGGACGCCGAGACGGCGCTCCACCCGTCGTGCACGTGCCGCATGGGAGTGGACGAGCGGTCGGTCGTCGACCCGGCGACGATGCGCGTGCACGGCCTCGACGGCCTGCGCGTCGTCGACGCCTCCGTATTCCCCTACGTGACGAACGGGAACATCTACGCGCCCACGATGATGGTGGCCGAGAAGGCCGCCGACGCGATTCTCGGCGCGACCCCGCTCGCACCCGAGCCGGTCGACTTCTACCGCCACGGCGGCGGTGCGGGGCTCGGCGCCGGAGCCGGCGCGCACCTCGCCCGCTGATCGTGCGGGCGGTGGCGACCGGCCGGGCCTAGCCGGCGACCGACAGCACCGCCTTCTCCCCCCGATGCCCCAACCGGCCCGGTGCGGCTTGCTTCCACGCCGCTCCATGCCCATGCTCTCCATCTGGCACAGTCCGTACCGGGAAACGACCAGGAGAGTGGAATGGGCGACAAGGTTCTCGTCAACCTCTCAACGGGCATGGAAGACGGGGAACGTGTCCTCGTTGCCTTCCTCGTGGCCACGGCGGCGCTCGCCCAGGGCAAGCAGGTCGTCGTCTGGGCGACGAAGGAAGCCGTGCGCCTTGGCCTGCCCGGCCAGACGACCGGTGTCGTGTGTGAGGGCTGTCCGCCGCTGGAGCGCCTGTGGGAGCAGTTCGTCGACGGCGGCGGCGAGCTGTGGCTGTGCCCGATCTGCCTCGATGCCCGTGGGCTCCAGGAGGCGGAGAAGGCCGCGAGCACGAAGGTCGCGGGAGCATCGCCGATGCTGGAGTGGGTCGGCAGCGACGCGACGGTCTTCAGCTACTGACGGGGCACCGGCCGGTCGGCGTCACCACGACGTCGAGAACGCCTCGAGCCGACTGCCCGGCTCGTGTGCAGGCAGGACGCGGACAGCCGCGTGCCGTCGGGCGACGTCTCCGCACGCATCGTCGCCCGCCCACGACGTCGGTTCCCCTCGCTCACGCGGCAAGTTCGGGTCGACGTGCTGCGTCGATCGAGGGGTGAGTCGGCGACGTGGCGATGACTTCGTCGGCCCGTCGCCGACGAGCTCCACCGCCCGCTCGAACGTCTCCCGGATCCCGACGTGGTCGAAGACCTGGCGCGTCGGCCCCTCGGCGCCGTCCTCGATCAGCGTGCGGCAGCGCAGGTCGACGGGATCGATCGCGAGCGCCTCCGCGAGCTCGTCCATGTGCTGTTCCAGCGCCCAGCACACCTGCGGCGCCGTCGGCGCCCGGATCGACGACGACGGCTGGGTGTTCGAGTAGTTGAGGTACGACTCGATCTTCACGTTCTCGATCACGTACGGGCCGGCGGCGTGCATCGCGGCCATCTGCGCGAAGAAGCCCCCCTCGCCGCAGTAGGCACCGCGGTCGAGAACGAGGCGGGCACGACGGGCGACGAGCGTTCCGTCGGCGCGGGCTCCGGTCTCGAGCTCGATCACCATCCCCTCACGGCGGTGGCCGACGGCGACGAACTCCTCCTGCCGCGAGAAGACGAGCTTCACGGGCCGTCCGGCGGCGCGTGCGAGCGCGGCGACGTGACCCTCGAAGTGGAAGTCGCACTTGGCGCCGAACCCGCCGCCGAGGAGCGGGACGATCACCCGCACGTGCGACTCGGGGATCGCCAGCGTCCGCGGGACGCCTCAGCGCGCTCCGGTCCAGCCCGGGATCCAGTCGGTGCCGGCGAGCGGCACGCGCGCCATCGCCGCCGCCTCGAGCGTGAGCGCCACGAGGTCCTCCGGCTCGAGGTTGTGCACGTGCGACTTCCCGCAGGCGCGGGCGAGCGTCTGCGCCTCGAGGGTCAGCACGCGCAGGTAGTTGGCGATCTTGCGGCCTCCCACGACGGGGTCGAAGCGGGCCGCGAGCTCGTCGTCCTGCGTCGAGATCCCCGCCGGGTCGAGGCCCGCCTGCCAGTCGTCGTAGTAGCCCGCCGAGCTGCCGATCCGCCGGTAGGCCTCCTCGTACTCGGGGCTGTTGTCGCCCATCGCGACGAGCGCCGCGGTGCCGATCGCGACCGCGTCCGCGCCGAGCGCGAGCGCCTTCGCGACGTCGGCCCCGCTGCGGATGCCACCCGACACGATCAGCTGCACCTCGCGGTGGAGCCCGAGCTCCTGGAGCGCGTCGACCGCGAGGCGAACGGCCGGCAGCGTGGGAATGCCGACGTGCTCGATGAAGACGTCCTGGGTGGCGGCGGTGCCGCCCTGCATCCCGTCGACGACGATCACGTCGGCGCCGGCCTTGACGGCGAGCTGGACGTCGTAGTACGTCCGTGTCGCCCCGACCTTGACGAAGACCGGCTTCTCCCAGTCGGTGATCTCGCGCAGCTCGTGGATCTTGATCTCGAGGTCGTCCGGCCCCGTCCAGTCGGGATGGCGGCAGGCGCTCCGCTGGTCGATCCCCTTCGGCAGGTCCCGCATCTCGGCGACGCGGTCGGAGATCTTGTGCCCGAGCAGCATGCCGCCCCCGCCCGGCTTCGCCCCCTGGCCGACGACGACCTCGATCGCGTCGGCGCGTCGCAGGTCGTCCGGGTTCATCCCGTACCGCGACGGCAGCAGCTGGTACACGAGGACGTCGGAGTGCTCGCGCTCCTCCGGGGTCATGCCGCCGTCGCCCGTCGTCGTCGACGTCCCCACCTCGGACGCCCCGCGGCCGAGCGCCTCCTTCGCCGGCGCCGAGAGCGCGCCGAAGCTCATGCCGGCGATCGTGATCGGGATCTTCAGCTCGAGCGGCCGCTTCGCGAAGCGCGTCCCGAGCGTGACGTCGGTGTCGCAGCGCTCCCGGTAGCCCTCGAGGGGGTAGCGGGAGACGCTCGCGCCGAGCATGAGCAGGTCGTCGAAGTGCGGCAGCCGCCGCTTCGCCCCGAACCCGCGGATGTCGTAGATCCCCTCGCGCGCCGCGCGCTGGATGTCGGCGATCACGTTGCGGTCGAAGAGGTAGGACTCGCGGAGCCCCGGGTGCCATCCCGCGGCGACGGGCGCGGCGCCGCCGTTCCCCGAGACGCGGTCGTCGGTGGTGCTCATCAGTACGCTCCGACGTTGTCGACCTTGAAGGTGTAGAGCTGACGCGCCGAGCCGAAGCGGCGGAACGACCCGGGGTCGACGTCGTCGCAGCCGGCGCGCGCCAACAGGTCGCGCAGCTCGGCGACGTGCTCGTCCCGGAGCTCCTTCTCGACGCAGTCGGCTCCGAGCCCGCGGACGGAGCCCGCGACGTACAGGTGCGCCTCGTAGATCGAGTCGCCGAGCGCGTCACCGGCGTCGCCGCAGACGACGAGCGCGCCCTTCTGGGCCATGAACGCGCTCATGTGCCCGACCGAGCCGCGGACGACGATGTCGATCCCCTTCATCGAGATCCCGCAGCGGGCGGCGGCGTCGCCCTTGACGACGAGCAGCCCGCCGCGGCCGGTCGCCCCGGCCGACTGGCTGACGTTGCCGTCGACGAGGACGAGGCCGGACATCATGTTCTCCGCGACCCCGGTGCCGGCGTTTCCGTGCACGCGAACGGTCGCCCGCTTGTTCATGCCGGCGCAGTAGTAGCCGGCATGCCCTTCGATCTCGACCTCGACGTCGGCGTCGAGGCCGCAGGCGATCGCGTGCTCGCCGTTCGGGTTGAGGACGCGCCAGCGCCGCGGGCCCGACGGGTCGACGGCGAGGTCGTGGAGCCGCTGGTTGAGCTCACGGAGCGGCGTGGCCGCGAGGTCGACGACCTCGACCGCCGTCGTCTCGCCCGTGGCCGCGGTCATGCGACCACCTCCCGCTCCCACGCGTAGACGACCTCCGGCTCCGGCTCCCACATGCGCGCGTCGGAGGCGCCCGGCAGGACTGCGATCGCGCGCCACTCGGAGCCCATGGCCACCCAGTCGTCCGTCTCGGCGAGGACCGCCGGCTTGCAGGCGATCGGGTCGCGGAGGACTGCGAAGCCGTCTGCCGTGCCGACGAGGAACGTGTAGAAGCCGTCGAGATCGCGGAGACAGCCCTCGAGCCCCTGCTCCAGCGTCGCGCCCTCACGAAGGCGCCAGGCGAGATAGCCCGCAGCGACCTCCGTGTCGTTCTCCGTCCAGAACTCGATGCCCTCGCGCCGTAGCTCCCGCCGCAGCCGGTTGTGGTTCGACAGCGACCCGTTGTGGACGAGGCAGAGATCGAGGCCCGTCGAGAACGGGTGGGAGCCTTCGGTCGTGACCCGGCTCTCGGTGGCCATCCGCGTGTGCCCGAGCGCGTGCGTCCCCGTGAGCTCGGCGAGCCGGAACCGCTCCGCGAACGCCTCGGGACGTCCCGTCTCCTTGTAGATCTCGATCACCCGACCCGCACTCATCACCCGGAGCGCCGGATGCTCCCTCCGCACCAGCGCCTCGGCGTCGGCGGGCTCCGCCTCGACGGTGAGGACGGCGTGGTTGGCACGGACCTCGAGGGCCGGCGAGCCGCCGAACGCCTCCTCGAGCTCCGCGGCGACGGCGTCCCAGGCCACGGAGGGGTCGGCCGACTGCAGCGTCAGCTTCGACCAGCCGGACGGCACCGGGTCACGGTAGACCGCGACGCCCGCGCTGTCCGGACCGCGGTCCGACATCTGCACCAGCATGGCCTGGAGGTGCTCCCCGAGCCGCGCCTCGACCGCCGCAGACTTCGCGAACAGCCCCACGATCCCGCACATCCTGTTGTCCTCCTCGAGCCCGACGGATTGTGTGCGACCTCTCCATAGTGAGCCGCGTCCACGCGTGCAGTCTACGGCTATCTCATGCGGTTTCGGTGACACACTTCGATCGCCCCATATGTCGATAGTGAACATATGGAGCGACGTGGGGCGTCGACCGCTGAGCGGCCCTAGAACCGCGTCAGGTACTCGCGGACCTCCCAGGGCGTGACCTGCTCGTGGTAGGCGAACCACTCGTCGCGCTTGACCTTCACGTAGTAGTCGACGTAGTCCTCCCGCGCCGTCCTGCCCAGGGCCGCCCGGAGCACCTCGTTCGCCTCGAGCTCCTGTGTCGCGTCGAGGAGGTTCGCGGGCAGCGAGCGGAGCCCGCGCGCGGTCAGCTCGTCGTAGCTGAACGAGTAGAGGTTCTCGCTGTTCGGGTCCCCGGCGTCGAGGCCCTTCTCCATCCCGTCGAGGCCGGCCGCGAGCACGACGGCGGCGGCGAGGTACGGGTTGCAGGAGCCGTCGATCGTGCGGTCCTCGATCCTCCCGGGGCCCGGGATCCGGAGCATCTGCGTGCGGTTGTTGTAGCCGTACGAGATCCAGACCGGCGACCAGGTGGCGCCGCTCGCGGTCGTCCCCGGCTTCAGCCGCTTGTACGAGTTGACGGTCGGGGCCGTGATCGCGCTGCACGCGCGGGCGTGCGCCTTGAGGCCGCCGATGAAGCGGTACGCGGTCTCGGAGAGCCCGAGGCCCCGCGGGTCGGCGTCGTCGAGGAACACGTTCTCGCCGTCCCGCCAGAGCGACATGTGGAAGTGCGCCCCGTTGCCGGTGAGGTGCGTGAAGGGCTTCGGCATGAACGTCGCCAGGATCGTCCGCCCCTCCGCCTGGCCGAGCTGCTCCGCGAGCGTGTGCACCATGTAGCGGAAGAAGATCGCGCGGTCGCACGTGGCGAGCGCCTCGTCGAACGAGAAGTTCTGCTCGAACTGCCCGTTCGCGTCCTCGTGGTCGTTGGCGTAGTTGCCCCAGCCGAGCTCGTTGCAGTAGCGCGAGACGGTGGTGAGGAAGTCGTAGCGTCGTGTCAGCCCCGCGATGTCGTAGCAGGGCTTCTCGAGCGTGTCGAGCCGGTCGGCGATCGCGATCGTCCCGTCCTCGTCGAGCTCCACGAGGAAGTACTCGAGCTCGATCCCGATCTTGAACTCGTACCCCTGGTCGCGCGCCCGGGCGAGCACGGAGCGCAGGATCGTGCGCGGACAGTAGGGCCACGGCTCGCCCTCGACCGTGACGTCGCACGCGAAGCGCGCGAGGTTCGGCTGCCACGGCACCGGGGTGAAGCTGTCGAGGTCCGGGATCGCCGCGATGTCCGGGTCGCTCGGCTGCTGCCCGATCTCGCCCGCCGCGAACCCGGCGAAGCCGGCGCCCTCGGTGGCGAGGTCGTCGAGGTTCCCGGCCGGCACGAGCTTCGCGCTCGGCCGCGCGTACAGGTCGACGAACTGGGCGAAGAAGAACTCGATGCCGCGCTTCTCCGTCTCCTTCCTGATCTGCTCGAGCTTGGCCGCGTCGGGGCCCATCGGTCGTCCTCCCTGGTCGGATCGGCGTTGACTACCACGCGTCGCGTCGATCTGCGACGGAGCAATCCTCCACCATTCCGGCCCGTCGTATGGCGGGGATGGCGCGACCGGCGCGCGCGACGGCCGGCCCAGGACGTCAGGACGAACGGGCGGGGCGCTCGACCCGCTCGGCGAGCACGTCTCGCAGGCGCACGAGCTTGACCGCGATCTCGACCATCAGCCAGTCGTCCTCCCGGAGGTCGAGCCCGGAGATCTCGGCGATCCGGCGGAGCCGCTGGCGGAGGGTGTTCGGATGCACGTAGAGCGCCTCCGACGACGCGCTGACGCTGCCGTGCCGGGCGAGGAACTCCTCGAGCGTCGTGAGCAACTGGGCGCTCCGCTCGCGGTCGTACTCCGCCAGTCGCGCGACTGCCTCGATCGTCGCGTCGCGCGGGATGCCGTCGTCCGCCAGCCGCAGCAGGTACTTGAAGGCGCCGAGCTCCTCGTAGCCGACGACGGCGGGCTCGCCCCGGAGCACGACGGTGCCGAGCAGCGCCTGCCGCGCCTGGACGAAGGCGCCGGCACAGCGCTCAGGCCCCGAGCAGCCGCTCGAGATGCCGATCCTCGCCCGTGACGCCCGCCGCCCCTGCACCTGTCGGATCGAGGCGACGAGCCGGTCGGCGCCCGTCGGGGGAACCGGGAGCACGGCGGTCAGCGACCGCTCGCGGCGATCCCACAGGGCGCCCGGGGCGAGGCCCGCGAGCGCGCGCCCGAGATGCTCGTTCGCACCTTCCGCGACCACGACGACGTGCTCGCTCTCGAGGTCGAGCCCGAGGCCGGCGCTGCGCCGCCTCAGGTCCGCGGGGGCACCGCCGCCCGCGAGCGTGCTGAAGAAGTCGCGGATCGCGTTCTCCTCCGTGAGGCGCTCGATCAGCTGCACCTTCTTGATCCCGACCGCCGCCTGGCTCGCCACCCCCCGCGCCAGGTTCAGCGCCACGCTCTCCTCGGCGACGAGCAGGCCGAGCAGCTCGTCCTCGGCGACGAGGGGCACCGAGACGCGCGACCCCCGGCCGCCGCGGGCGAGCTCCGGGCCCAGCTCGGCCAGTCCGATGCGCTCACGCGCCTCCACGTCCGGCGGGTGGGACGCCCGGACGACGAGCTCCTCCAGGCCGCCGTCCAAGAGGTACAGGTGACACACGCTCGCGCCGAGGATCTCGCGGCCGCGGGCCGCGACGAGGGGCAGGAGCTCCTCGAGGGAGCGCGAGCCGGCGATCTCCTCCGCGAGCGTCGTCAGCTCCTCGAGCTCGCGCACCTGTCGCCGGGTCTCCTCGTACAGGCGGGCGTTCTCGATCGCCCCCGCGACGAGCGAGGCCGCGCTGACGACCACGTCGACCTCCTCCTGCGTGAACTCCCGCGGCGCCTCGGTGTGCGCGACGATCACGCCGACGACCGAGTGGTCCTTCCCCACCATCGGCACCGTGAGGAGCGACTGGAACTTGTCCTCGTCGAGCTCCGGCACGTACTTCACCCGCGGGTCGTCGAGCAGCTTGTCGGGCACGAACGCCGGCTCCCGACGCTCCGCGCTCCACCATGCGAGCCCCTCGCCCCGGTCGAGGACGATGTCGCCGGCCAGGTGGGCGTACGGCTCGCTGGCGGAGGAGAGCACGAGCCGATCGCCGGTGCCGTCGACGAGGTACACGAAGCAGGCGTGCACCGCGCTGGCGTCGGACAGGAGCTCGACGACGGCTGCGAGCACCTTGTCGAGCTCGAGCGACGAGCCGACGGTGGAGATGATCCGCGAGAGGAACGCGCCTTCGCGTGCGCCCATGGCCATCCCGGGAGACTAGGACGCCGGGCGGCCCGCGTCTACCGCCCGCACGATACGGTGATCGCCATGGAGGCGATGGTGCTGGACGCGCCGGGTCGTCCGCTGCGCCGCGCGACGCTCCCGGACCCCGAGCCCGGCCCCGGCGACGTCGTGCTCGCGGTGCGGGCCTGCGGGGTGTGCCGCACCGACCTGCACATCGTGGACGGCGAGCTCACGCGTCCTGCGCTGCCGCTCGTCCCAGGGCACCAGATCGTCGGCGACGTGCTCGCCGTGGGTCGCGACGCCGGCCGCCGCCTCGAGCCCGGGACACGCGTCGGCGTGCCCTGGCTGGGCTGGACGTGCGGGACGTGCCGCTACTGCCGGAGCGGCGCCGAGAACCTCTGCGACGACGCCCGCTTCACCGGCTACGACCGCGACGGGGGCTTCGCCGAGCGCGCCGTGGCGGACGCCCGCTACTGCTTCCCGCTCGACGACGCCGCGCCTCCCGAGACGGTGGCTCCCCTGCTCTGCGCCGGGATGATCGGCTACCGGTCGCTGCGGCTCGCCGGCGACCCCGCCGTCGTCGGCCTCTACGGGTTCGGCGCCGCCGCCCACATCGTCTGCCAGGTCGCCGTGCACGAGGGTCGCCGCGTCGTCGCGCTCACACGGGCGGGCGATGCAGACGCGCAGCGGCTGGCGCGCGACCTCGGCGCGAGCTTCGCAGGGGCCGTCGGCGACGAGCCCGAGCCGCTCGACGCTGCGATCGTCTTCGCCCCCGCCGGGGAGCTCGTCCCGGCTGCGCTCGCCGCGGTGCGCAAGGGTGGCACCGTCGTCTGTGCCGGGATCCACATGAGCGACATCCCGTCGTTCCCGTACGAGCTCTTGTGGGGAGAGCGGGTGGTTCGCTCGGTGGCGAACCTCACACGGCACGACGGGGAGGAGTTCCTCGCCCTGGCCCCGCGGATCCCGGTGCGCACGACGGTGACCACGTTCCCGCTCGTCGAGGCGAACGAGGCGCTCGACCGCCTGCGCACGGGCAGGCTCGCCGGCGCCGCGGTGCTCGTCGTCTGAGGCGGCCGCCGACGTCATCGATCTCGATCGATATGCTCACGGCATGCGCGACCTGCCGCTCGTCGAGTGCTGTGCCCCGCTCGCCGGCGCGGCGCTCTCGACGGACGACGCGGCCGAGCTGGAACGGCTGCTCAAGGCACTCGCCGACCGCCACCGGCTCCGGATCCTCAACATCCTCATGCGCGCCGACGGCGATCCCGTGTGCGTCTGCGAGTTCCAGCCCGCACTCGGCATCTCGCAGCCGACGGTCAGCCACCACCTCAAGCAGCTGACCGAGGCCGGCCTGCTGGAGCGCGAGAAGCGCGGCCCATACGCCTACTACGCGCTCGCACCCGGCGCTCTCGACCGGGTCGGCTCGCTCCTGTCGGAGACCGCCGCGGCCGCACCCCGGTGAGCGCCCTGCTCGCCCGCGCGCTCGCACCCGAGGCAACCGGGCGTTCGCGCTCGTGTTCGCCGGCCGCGCGGCGGGGATGTTCGATGCCGACAGGGGCGCCCCGGGGACGCTCGGCGTTGCGCTCGCGTTCGGGCTCGTGATCACGGCGACGATCTCCACCGTCGGGCGCGTCTCCGGCGCCCACCTGGGCCCGGCCTGACGGCCCCTTCGCACTCACACGCCGCGTCCCGGCGCGCCGGGCGCTGGCCTCGGGGGCGGCGCAGGTGAGATCGGGGATCTCGGCGCGACCACGCCCTCGGGATCCGACGGTCAGTCGTTCGTGTGGGAGGCGGGCGCGGCCCGCCGGTCGCTCACCGGACTATCCGGAGGCAGCGGGCACCGTCGACGTGGACTCCCCGCTGTCGACGGGCGGCGGCGAGCCGTTCACGAGCACGGCCGCCACGAGCAGCACGGCCATCGCCACCGCGCTCTCGCCGACGAGGCTGCGCCCGATCCCGGCCGGGATCCGCCCCCGCTCCAGACGGGGACGGACGACGGCGTGGTGCACGGCACCCCAGGCGAGCGCCAGGGAGACGACGCCGATCTTGAGGAGCAGGAGCCGGCCGTAGGACGTCGTCCAGAGGTCGGAGATCTCCGGCAGGCGCACGATCGACAGGTACGTCCCCGCGAGCACGAGGACGGCGACGAGGACGACCGCGATCCGCGAGAAGCCGAGGAAGGCGATCCTGCGGAGCGACGGCGCGAGCGGCCAGACGATCAGCGCGAGCGCGACGACGCCGCCGGCCCAGACGGCGGCCGCAACGAGATGGAGCCAGTCGGCCGACTGCGTGAGCCAGCTCGAGTTGGGCTCGGTCGCCTGATGGCCGGACAGCGAGAAGCCGGAGGCGAGCACCAGCGAGAGCGCGAGGCATCCCCAGAGCAGCCGTCGGATGTCGAACGCCCAGGCGAGGATCGCGAGCGCCGCGACCGCACCGAAGCCGACGAGCGAGACGATGAAGGCGATGCCGAACCGCGTCTTCTCCGAGAACGGGGTGAGGTCGGCGTAGAGGAGGTCCGCGAACGAGGCCTGGAGGGCGTTGTCGGCCCGGAGCACGAAGCCGATGATCCCGACGTTGAGCACGGCGAAGGTACCGACGGCCGCACACAGGTAGAACGCGCGCTGCGCCCGGGGCCCGGGATCGAGCCCACGGAGCACGACGAGGAGGACCACGAGCGGGCCGAGCAGGATCGAGAGCGCTGCGAACGAGCCCCAGCGTGCGACGTCGTCCCGCACCGTGAGCCCGCTCGCCCCGACGGCCTCGGTGGGCGAGGGCGCCGGGACGCCGACGCCGAGCGTGAACACGCCGGAGACGACGTGACCGTCGGCGGACAGCGCACGCCACCGCACCGTGTACGCGCCGCGCGGGAGGTCGTCGCGGACCGGCGCGCGAACCTCGCGCCCGCCGTCGGCCGACGCCGCAGGCCCCGAGACGACCGACCCGTCGGTCGCGAGCACGACGATCGCGTCCGGGACGGCCGTCACCGACTGGTCGAAGCGGAGCACGATCTCCGGCGGCGGCGACTCGAGCGACGACTGCACCTCGGGCGTGGACGACGCGAGCGTGGCGTGAGCGGACGCGGACGCGGGCAGGAGGAGCGCCGCTGCCGCGGCGACGAGCGCGACCCGCGGCCTCACGGCGTCTCACCGCCCGCGAACTCCGAGAGATGGCCGAAGATCGGCGCGACGTCGCGGTCGGCGAACAGGAGCACGGCGACCACCACGAACGTGAGGGCGAACCCGGCGCTCCAGACGACGCGTCGTGGCCGCAGCGCCTGTCCGATCGGGAAGATCGCCGACACCACGAGCACCCAGCCGACCGCGTGGTGGAGGAACGCGGAGCGCGAGAACAGCCATCCGTTCTGCTCGTGGATCAGGAACGAGGCGCCGGTGGCGAAGAGCGCGGCAGCCGTCACGAGCGACCAGCGGGGGCTCGTGAGCGTGCCGCGGACGACGGCGATCTGCACGCCTCCCGCGATCATCGCCGCCTGGGCCCAGATCGAGTGGGCGACGAGATGGAGCGTCGAGAACGTCGACAGGGCCGCGATCAGCCAGAGGAGGACGCCGCCGACGACCGCGGCGAGCGGCCACGCGTACGCACGCCACGCCCGGCGTCGAAAGACCTGTGGACCGACGATCACCTCCGCGAGGAGCACGAGCCCGACGAAGAGGACGACCGCACCGGTTGCCCAGTGGGCGATCTCAGCCCTCGGAGCGCTCATCCACCTCGAGGAGGTCGCGAACGAGCGACGGCGCAACGAAGAGCCCGAACACGACCCCGACGACCACGACGAGGAGCGGGGGCTGGAACAGGTAGTCGTAGATCCCCTTGCCGTCGCGATAGATGAACGCCACGCGGTACGGCTGCGCGATCGCCCACACGACGCCGGCGACGATCGTCAGCGGGCCGATCGCCTCGACCGCGAGCGCGCGAGGGCCCATGGACGCACGACGGCGCTCGGTCGAGCGGCTCAGCGGGCGTGCAAGCTCCGAGCTCACGACATCACTCCCAACTCCCAGCGTTCGAAACGGGTCCCCCGCGCAGTGTGCATCGTGGCGCCCGTCGTCGCAAACCGGCCCTCGCGCCCGCCTCGACCTCGATTTAAGGAATGCGTGCTTCCCGCGGCGCACCCGATCGGCCATCATGCCCGTACGTGCGCGCGAAGATCGCGATCCTGGTGATGACGCTCGGCCTCGCCGGAGCGGTCGCCGTGCTCGCCTCCGCCCAGCCCTCGGCGAAGGGCCTCCCGCGGTACACGAACGGCTACGCGAAGTGGACGAAGCTCAACCGCAAGCCGATCACGACGCCCGGCGCCCACACCGGGATCAAGAACGTCTACGCGAGCAAGCGCAAGAAGGGGCGGAAGTACCCGAACGGCACGGTCGTGCTCAAGACGATCGCGAGGCCCGGCGAGAAGGGGCTGCCGTTCCAGGTGGCGGTGATGCGGAAGGTGAAGGGGGTCTGGCGCTGGGTGGAGTACGAGCGGTCGGGCTCCCGCTACCGCGTGTTCGCCAAGGGACAGGTCTGCGTCAGCTGCCACATGCAGGCGAAGGCGAACGACTGGGTCTTCACGAAGCGCTGAGGCCGGGGGCCTCCCGCTGACGACCGCACTGCCGGCGGCCGAGGCTCTGTCAGCGGCCGATCACGCCGGAGCGCGAGACCGTCGCCGCGCGGGAGCCGAAGTCGGCCCGCGAGAGGCTCCGGACGATGCCGTGCGCCTGTTCCGCCGGGTCGAGCTGCGGGACGCCCTCGCCGTTCATCCGGGTCGGGACGAGGATCCCCGCCTCGAACGCGCCGTCGCCGCGGAGCGTCACCCGGAGGATCCCGCTCACGGAGAGCGGCCCGCCGAGCGCGAACACCTTGTACCCCCCGAAGTTCCCGAGCGAGTACGCGATCAGGCGCCCCTTGTACCACTCCATGCCGCGGAGCACGTGGGGGCCGTGGCCGACGACGAGATCGGCCCCCGCGTCGATCGCGGCGCGCGCGAAGCGTACGGGATCGCCGCGGTTCTCCCCCAGGTACTGCTCGGCCCCCGGCCGCACGTGCTGGTGGTCGACGCCCTCGGCGCCCATGTGCGCGGTGACGATCACGACGTCCGCCTTCCGGGCCGCCTGGGTGACGAGCTTCCGCACCTGGCGGAGGTCGGTCAGCGGGTTGGCCCACGGATAGCTCGCGAAGCCGAGCGTGGCGACGCGGATCTTGCCGACCTTCGTCACCGCGACCTCGCCGGGGCGACCGGTGTGCTGCAGCCCGTACCGGTCGAGCGACTTCACGGTCTCCGCGAGGCCTGCCGCCCCGAAGTCGTAGGCGTGGTTGTTGGCGAGGTTGAGCACCGTGAACCCGGCCCGCTTGAGCCAGCGCGCGTACCCGGGCGGCGTGCGGAAGGCGAAGCAGTTCGTGCTCGACGGGCCGCACTTGGACCCGCTCGCGTTCGTGAGCGTGCCCTCGAGGTTGCCGAGGACGACGTCGGCGGGGAGGTCCGCCGCGACGGCCGAGAAGAAGCCGCGCCCGCCGTCGGGCGGCAACGTCGGGGTGGAGCCCATGACGATGTCCCCGACGGCCGCGATCGTGACGACGCCGGGCGGATAGGGAGGCTTCTTCGGAGCGGGCTTCGCCTTCTCCGCCGTCGTCTCCTCGGCTCTCGCGACCGTCTCGGGCTGCGCCACGGCGGGCGTCGGGGCGCCGTCGACGAGCAGCGACACGACGACCGCGATCAGACCGACGACGAGCCCCGCCCGCAGGGCGAGCAGTGCTCCCCGCACGGGGCCTAGCTCCGGTTGCCGAGGAAGATCATCGCGTAGTACGCGAGCTGCGAGAGCGCAGCGAGCGCGGCGGCCACGTACGTCATCGCGGCGGCCGTGAGGACCTTCTTCGCACCCTGACGCTCGCCCTCGCTCACGAGGCCGAGCTCACGGATCTGCACGAGTGCGCGCTTCGACGCGTCGAACTCGACCGGGAGCGTGACGAGCTGGAAGAGGACGACCACCGCGAACAGGACGATCGCCAGCTGCACGAGCCCGAACGCGCCCATGAAGGCGCCGATCAGCAGGAGGAACAGCCACGCCTGCGAGGCGATCGAGACCGCCGGCCACATCGCGGAGCGCACACGGAAGAACGAGTACTCCTTGGCGTGCTGGAGCGCATGCCCCACCTCGTGCGCGGCGATCGCCGTCGAGGCGACCGCGGCCCCGTCGTAGACGGGTGCGGAGAGGTGCACGGAGCGCTTGCGCGGGTCGTAGTGGTCGGA
The DNA here is from genome assembly GCF_057140465.1 of Gaiella sp. Taxonomy (NCBI): domain Bacteria; kingdom Bacillati; phylum Actinomycetota; class Thermoleophilia; order Gaiellales; family Gaiellaceae; genus Gaiella; species Gaiella sp. The sequence continues at coordinate 9,710 of NZ_DBNHWK010000011.1, read as the reverse complement.
GAGGGGGCCTCCCTGCGCACGCTCGATCGGGACGTCGGTGAGGCCGTTCTGGTCGAGGATCTGGCGTGCGACCTGCGCGCCGGTGAGGCCGGTGAACACCGAGACCTGCATCTGCTGCGCCACGGTCTTGCGCAGCCAGCCCTGGATGACGAACCCGAGGACGAGCGGCGGGATGAGGAAGGCGAGGTAGAGCGCGAACCCGTTCACGGCGCCAAGCGTAGCAACGGCGGCGGTCCTCCCCCGGGGCTGCTCCGGCTCCGTAATCATTCCGCAATGAGCGCGATCGCCGACCGCGACGAGGCCCTCCGGCTCGACGAGGGCGACCCGCTCACGGCGTTGCGCCGCGCGTTCGCCGTCCCGCCGTGGCCCGGCGGCGGCCATCCCGAGTGGGCGTACTTCGCCGGCAACTCGCTCGGGCTGATGCCGAGAGCGGCCCGGGCCGCCGTCGAGGCGGAGCTGGACGAGTGGGCCCGCCTCGCCGTCGAGGGCTGGTTCGAGGCCCGCGAGCCGTGGCTCGAGTACGCCGGGTCGCTGCGCCCGTCGGTCGCGGCGCTGGTGGGCGCCTCGCCGGAGGAGGTCGCGGTGATGGGAACCCTCACCGTCGACCTGCACCTGCTGCTCGCGACCTTCTACCGCCCCACGGGCGTCCGGCGGCGGATCCTGATCGAGGACACCGCGTTCCCCTCGGACTCCCACGCCGTCTCCAGCCAGGCCGCGTGGCACGGTCTCGACCCGGAGGAGGCGGTGATCCGCGTCGCGCCGCGGGAGGGTGAGTCGACGCTCCGCACCGCCGACGTCGTCGAGGCGATCGAGCGTGCCGGCGACACGCTCGCCGTCGTGCTGCTGGGAGCGGTCAACTACCTCACCGGCGAGGTGCTCGCGCTCCGCGAGATCACGGAGGCGGCGCACCGCGTCGGCGCCGCCTGCGGCTGGGACCTCGCCCACGCGATCGGCAACGTCCCCGTCTCGCTCCACGACGCCGACGCCGACTTCGCCGCCTGGTGCCACTACAAGTACGTCAACGGCGGGCCCGGCGCGCCCGCCGGGATCTTCGTCCACGAGCGGCACTGGCGCGACGAGGCGCCCTTCCGGCTCGCCGGCTGGTGGGCGACCGACCCCGCAGCGCGCTTCCTGATGGAGCCCGACTTCGTGGCCCGCGCGGGAGCGGAGGGCTGGGCGATCTCGACGCCGCCGATCGTGGCGTACGCCCCGCTGCGTGCCTCGCTGGCGCTCTTCGACGAGGTCGGCATGCCCGCGCTCCGCGAACGGTCGATCCGCCTCACCGGCTGGCTCGAGTCCCTCCTCGACGAGGTCGCGGCCGTGCGTCGGCTCGAGCTGATCACGCCGCGAGACGCAGAGCGGCGCGGGAGCCAGCTCTCGGTGACCGTCGCCGGGGCAGACGAGATCGCGAGACGTCTCCGCGACCGGCACGGCGTCGTCTGCGACGTGCGCCGCCCGGACGTGCTGCGGTTCGCGCCGGCGCCGCTGTACTCGTCGTTCGAGGACTGCCGTCGTGCAGCGGTCGGGCTGCTCGACGTGTGCGAGCCTCGCTGAGCAGATGCGGGCCCTCTTCGCGACCGCCGAGCTGACACCGATCGCCGCCGTCGGGGGGCTCGCCCAGGCTGCGGCCGGGCTCGCACGCGAGCTCGCCGCCCAGGGCGTCGAGATGGAGGTCGTCGTACCGGACTACGGCGGCGTCGAGCTCGCGGGGGAGGAGCTCGTCGCGCTCGACGTGCCCTCGTGGGCCGGGCCGGCTGCCGCCCGCAGCGGCGTGCACGCCGTGGCCGGCCCCGTCACCCTGATCAGGGCACCTGGGGTCGAGCGGCCGCACCCCTACCACGACGAGGAGGGCGCGGGCTGGCCCGACAACGACGCGCGGTTCCTCGCCTTCTCGGCAGCCGTCGCGGCACACGCACGGCGACGCCGGCCGGACGTCGTCCACCTCAACGACTGGCACACCTCCGCGGCGGCGTCCTGGATCGACGACATCCCCGTCGTGCTCTCCATCCACAACCTCGCCCACCAGGGGCAGACGGGCCTCGAGTGGCTCGAACGGCTCGGGCCGCGGAGCGCCCCGTACGCGTGGGACGGCGCCTGCAACCCTCTCGCCGGGGCGATCGCGCTCGCCGAGGCCGTCGTCGTCGTCAGCCCCACCTACCGGGACGAGGTCCTCCGGCCCGAGACGGGGAACGGCCTCGACGCGCTCCTGCGGGATCGCGCGAACCGCCTCGTCGGGATCCGCAACGGGATCGACACCGAGGCCTGGGACCCGCGACGCGACCCCTCCCTTCCCCAGCCCTTCGGGCCCGACGACCTGGAGCCGAAGCGCCGGGCGCGGGAGGCCGCGCGCGTCGCGCTGGGACTGCCCGAGCGGCACGGCGCGCTCGCGGTCGCCGTCACCCGTCTCGTCGAGCAGAAGGGCATCGACCTCCTGGCCCCGCTGTTCCCCCTGCTCGACGGGCTCTCGGTGCAGCTGGGGATCCTCGGCGCCGGCGACGCCGCGCTCGCGGCCGCCCTCCGCGAGGCGTCGCGACGCCATCCGCACGAGCTCGCGTTCGTCGAGGGGTACGACGACGAGCTCGCGCACCTCCTGCTCGGCGCCGGCGACCTGCTGCTGATGCCGAGCCGCTTCGAGCCGTGCGGCCTCACGCAGATGCAGGCGATGCGCTACGGGACGCTGCCGCTCGTCACCGACGTCGGCGGCCTGCGGGACACCGTGATCGATCTCGACGAGAGCCCCGATCGGGGGACCGGCTGGCGGGCGCCCGCGGCGACGAGCGCCGCGCTGCTCGACACGCTGCGCCGCGCCCTGCGCGACTGGGCCGATCCCGACGTCCGGCGGGAGGCCCAGGTGCGCGGCATGACGACCGACTGGTCGTGGCGGGAGCCGGCGGCCCGGCACGTCGCGCTCTACGCGCGTCTCGCCCGTCGGTAGCGGGCGAAGTCGGGCAGGGACGCACCCGCTTCGCGAGACGAGGCATCAGCGGTACGCTCGGCCCGATGGCGGTGGCACCTCGGATCCTCGTGATCATCCTCGCCGGCGGCGAGGGCAAGCGCCTGCTCCCGCTGACGAACGACCGCGCGAAGCCCGCCGTCCCGTTCGGCGGCTCGTACCGCCTCATCGACTTCGCCCTCTCGAACTTCGCCAACGCCGGGTACCTGAAGATCGTCGTGCTCACGCAGTACAAGAGCCACTCGCTCGACCGGCACATCTCGCAGACGTGGCGCTTCTCGACACTCCTCGGGAACTACGTCACCCCGGTCCCTGCGCAGATGCGGCGCGGCCCGTACTGGTTCCTCGGCTCGGCCGACGCGATCTACCAGAACCTCAACCTGATCGGCGACGAGCGCCCCGACCACGTCTGCGTGTTCGGTGCCGACCACATCTACCGGATGGACCCGCGGCAGATGGTCGAGGCACACGTCGAGTCCGGGGCGGGCGTGACGGTCGCGGCGATCCCCGTCCCGCGGGACGAGGCGAAGGCGTTCGGCGTGATCGAGTCCGACGCCGACGGCCGGATCATCGGCTTCCACGAGAAGGTCGACGAGCCGCCGTCGATGCCCGGCGACGAGACGCGCTGCCTCGCCTCGATGGGCAACTACGTGTTCGAGACGCAGACGCTGGTCGACGTCGTCACCCCGGCGGGCCTCGACCAGCAGCGCACCGACATCGGCGGGGACGTGATCCCCGCGCTCACCCGTGAGGGCGTCGCCCGCGTCTACGACTTCTCGACGAACGACGTCCCGGGGCAGGACGAGCGCGAGCGTGGCTACTGGCGCGACGTCGGGACGCTCGACGCCTACTACGCCGCGAACATGGACCTCGTCGCGCCGGTGCCCGAGTTCAACCTCTACAACGACGCGTGGCCGATGCTCACCGACCAGCCGCCGCTGCCGCCCGCGAAGATCTCCCGCGGGCCGGGCGGCGAGCCGGCGTCCGTCGGCGCGAGCCTGCTCTGCCAGGGCTCGATCGTCTCCGGGGCGCACGTCGAGCGGTCGATCGTCGGCCCCGGGAGCTACGTCGACCACGACGCCCACGTCGTCGACTCGATCCTCTTCCCGGGCGTCCGCGTCGCCCCCGGCGCCCGGCTGCACCGGTGCGTGATCGACAAGAACGTCGTCGTCCCGGCCGGCTACCGGATCGGGCTCGACCCGGAGCACGATGCGGAGCGGTTCACGATCAGCGATTGGGGGATCGCGGTCGTCGAGAAGGATCGAACGCTCGAGCACCCATAGAATCGCGCGTGATGCAGGTCCAGCGCTGGGAAGAGGAGCCGGTCGAGGAGCTGACCCCGGCGATCGCTCGCCAGGTCGTGCACACCGACCACCTGACCGTGGCGCGCATCCTGCTCGGCCGGGGCGCCGTCGTGCCCGAGCACGAGCACGTGCACGAGCAGGTCGCGACGGTGCTCGCGGGCCGGCTGCGCTTCCGGATCGGCGACGAGGAGCGCGTCGTCTCGGCCGTCGAGAGCGTCGTCGTCCCCTCCGGCGTCCGCCACAGCGTGGAGGCGCTCGAGGACACCGTCGTGCTCGACGTGTTCGCACCCCCGCGGGACGACTGGATCCGCGGCGACGACGCGTACCTTCGCGCTCCGCGTGACAGCTGACCTCGTCCTCACCGGGGGCACGGTGCTCACGGTCGACCGTCGGCGGCCGACGGCCGAGGCGGTCGCGGTGCAGTCCGGGCGCATCGCCTTCGTCGGCTCCACACGGGACGCCCGACGATGGGTCGGCCCGGGGACGGAGGTGATCGAGCTGGCCGGGAGGACCGTGCTGCCCGGGTTCCAGGACGCCCACGTCCACGTCGCGAGCGGCGGACTGGCGCGGCTGCAGTGCGACCTCCGGGCGGCGGAGTCGCCGGACGGATACGCGTCCGTCGTCCGCGCCTACGCCGCGGCCCACCCCGAGGCGGAGTGGATCGTCGGCGACGGGTGGTCGGCCGACGACTTCGGCGGGCCGATGCCGACCCGCGAGCAGCTCGACGCGATCCTGCCCGACCGGCCCGTGTACCTGGAGACGCGCGACGCGCACACCGCCTGGGTGAACACGAGAGGGCTCGAGCTGGCCGGCGTGACCTCGACGACGCGCGACCCGGCCGGCGGCGTGATCGACCGCGACGCGTCGGGCGCACCCTCGGGGACGCTCCACGAGAACGCGCGCCGGCTCGTACAGGCGCACCTCCCCGATCCGGCGGCGGCGGACTGGGAGGAGGCGATCCGCGGCGCCCAGCGTGAGCTCCACGGGCTCGGGATCACGACCTGCCAGGAGGCCGACCTCGGCGCCGACCTGTTCGAGCCGTACCGCAGGCTCGCCGAGCGCGGAGAGCTGACGATGCGTCTCGAGGGCAACCTCTCCTGGGACGACGCGCGGGGCGACGACCAGCTCGACGAGCTCCTCGACCGGCGCGCCCGGGGCACGGTCGGCCGCATGCGGATCCGCGGGGCCAAGCTCTTCCAGGACGGGGTGGCGGAGAACTTCACCGCCGCGATGCTCGAGCCCTACCGGGACGCGTCCGGAGCGACGACCACGAACACCGGTCTCAGCCTGTTCGACCCGCGCCGCCTGGCCCACGACGTGACGCTGCTCGATCGGCACGGGTTCCAGGTGCACGTCCACGCGATCGGCGACCGGGCCGTCCGCGAGTGCCTCGACGCGCTCGCGGCCGCCGCGGAGGCGAACGGCCGCCGCGATGCACGCCACCATCTCGCCCACCTCCAGTTCGTCCACGCCGACGACCTTCCGCGCTTCGCGGCGCTCGGGGTCGCTGCCAACGTCACGCCGCTCTGGGCGGTCCGCTCCGGATACGTCGAGGAGCTGACGGTCCCGTTCGTGAGCGAGCGCGCCGCGGCGGCGATGTACCCGTTCGGCAGCCTCGCCCGCGCGGGCGCGCGCCTCGCCTTCGGCAGCGACTGGTCCGTGTCCTCGCCGGACCCGTTCCTGCAGCTCGCGGTCGCGATCGAGCGGCGGCTCCCCGACGCCCCCGAGGACGAGCCGTTCCTCCCCGACGAGCGCCTCTCGCTGGAGGCGGCCCTCGAGGCGGCGACGCTCGGCTCCGCGTACGTGAACCACCTCGACGGCGAGACGGGATCGATCACGGTGGGCAAGCTCGCCGACCTCGTCGTCGTCGACCGCGACCTCACCGACCGCGGGGCGGGGTCGATCGCCGACGCCGGGGCGGCGCTCACGCTCGTCGAGGGCGAGCCCGTGCACGCCGCCGGCGTCGACGCGCCGTCCTGACGGCCGCGCCGGCCGGGGACGGCGACGGGGCCGAGCCGACGCGACCGCGCGTCGCGTCACGGAGTCCGGCACCTGCCTCCCGACGGCATCGCCCTTGACCGGGGGCCGGCCGCGGACGGACGATCTCCCGGTGCGCGGCCTCTCCGACAGCCTCGCGCCGCTCCGCCTGCGCGAGTTCCGGCTCCTCTTCACCGGCCAGCTGATCTCGTCGGTCGGCGACGCCCTGATTCCCGTCGCGCTGACGTTCGCCGTCCTCGACCTCACGGGCTCCGCGTCGGCGCTCGGCCTCGTCTTCGCGGCGTTCATGGGATCGCGTGTCGTCTTCATCGTCGCCGGCGGTGTCTGGTCCGACCGCCTGCCGCGGCAGCTCGTGATGATCGGCGCGGACCTGCTCCGCCTCGCGGTCCAGGCGCTCGTCGCCGTCGCGTTCTTCCTCGATGCGGCGCGCGTCTGGCACCTCGTCGTCGCGAGCGCCGTCGCCGGAGCGGCGACCGCGTTCTTCGGCCCCGCGTCCACCGGGCTCGTGAAGCAGCTCGTGCCCCCGGAACGGCTGCAGGAGGCGAACGCGCTCACCGGGCTCTCCCAGAGCGCGGTGTACGTGTTCGGCCCCGCGCTGTCCGGGCTCCTGGTCGCGACGCTCGACTTCGGCGTCGTGTTCGCGATCGACGCCGCCACCTACCTCGCGAGCGTCCTCTTCCTCGTTGCGATGCGCATGCCCACGGTCATCGCCCTCGCCGTCGGGCGATCGTTCCTCGGCGATGTCCGCCGCGGGCTCGGCGAGATCCGGTCCCGTCGCTGGCTGTGGTCGTCCTTCATCGCGTTCTCGGTCTCGAACGTCACGATCGCGACGTACTTCGTCCTCGGGCCGGTCGTCGTCTCCGAGGAGCTCGGCGGCGCGCGCGACTGGGGGCTGATGCTCACGGGCGGCGCGATCGGCGGCCTCGTCGGCGGAGCGGTCGCACTGCGCTGGAAGCCGCGCCGACCCCTCGTCCCCGGGTTCGCACTGATGGTGTTCGTCAGCCTGCAGCTGCTCGCCCTCGTGCCGCCGTTCCCACTGCCGGCCCTGATGGTCGCGTCCCTCGCGGCCGTCGCGGCGATCGCGATCGGCAACGCCTTCTGGGACACGATGCTGCAGCAGCACATCCCTGCCGACGCGATCTCGCGCGTGAGCTCGCTCGACTGGGCGATCTCGCTCGTCTTCATGCCGCTCGGATACCTGCTCGCCGGCCCGCTCGCCGATGCGGTCGGCGTGACGGCAGCGCTCCTGATCGCCGCCGGCGCGGGGCTCGCGGCCAACATCGGCCTGCTGCTCGTGCCCGACATCCGCCGGCTCGAGCGGGTCGACGACGCGCTCGACGAGCGCCGGGAGCCTGCGTCCCCACCGGTCGCCGCCGCGCCCGAGACCGCCCAGCCGCTTCCATTTCCGCGGCGGTCGCAGTAGCATCGCCTGCGTGCTGCGCAAGAACGCCAAGGTCGAGCTGATCTCCCGGGTCCCGCTGTTCGAGGGACTGTCGAAGAAGGAGCTCGGCGAGATCGCGATGATCGCCGACGAGATCGACCTGCCCGAGGGACGGGAGCTGATGACGCAGGGCGAGCGAGGCCGCGAGTTCTTCGTGATCGTCGACGGGTCCGTGAAGGTGACGAAGGACGGCCGCAAGGTGAACGAGCTCCACGGGGGCGACTTCGTCGGCGAGATCGCGCTGCTCACGGACGCCCGACGCAACGCCACGGTCACGGCGACGACGCAGGTGCGCGTGCTCGTGGTCACCGACACGGCGTTCCGCTCACTGCTGCGGCGGATGCCGTCGATCTCGCCGAAGCTGCTCGCGCCGCTCGCAGAGCGGCTCGACGACAACCGGTAGCCGACCCAGCCGGGCCGAGCACCGCCCCGCGCACGCGCCGTGCGCCGCCTGTGGGGGCGAGGGCGGAGCGTCCCGTCGCCCCGCCCCCGCGGAACGGCTCTACGGGTTCCAGATCGGCGTGAACCCCGCCGCGCCGGGGCTGTTCCCCGCGTCGGGGCCGCCGTTGGCGTTGTACGCGCTCGGGTTCGCGTTGGCCCCGGCCTGGTTCCTGCCCGGGAGCAGCGACGTCCCCGCGGGCGGGGTGATCGCCGCCACGCCGTGCTCGCCGTTGTGGGCATCGGCGTTCAGGACCCCGTCGCCGACGATCGGGCACAGGAACGCGTTGTCGGCGGCGGCGACACCGGCCGTGACGAGCCCGAGCGCCGACACGGCGACGGCGGTCACGAGCAGCTTCCTCATCGAACTCTCCTCTCGGTCGCTGGAAGGGACGCCCGCCATGCTCGCCGCTGTTTCCTGCGCCGCCGTTACGAGGGCCTTAGGAGTCCCTTACACCTGCCCGGGTGATCCCGTCGCCCCGTCCCGCGCTCACGCGCTCTGCGTTCCCGCGCACACGGGCCCTGGCGCCGGCAGTCCGGGCACGGGCCGGATGCCGCCGTCGGCGGCCTCATCCACGGTGCGCCGTCGCCGGCGCCGGATCGGCCGCCCGGCGCCGCGCACGGGCAGGGAGAGGAGCGGGGAGGCGAGGGCCACCGCGGCCACGAGGAACGCAGCCAGGGAGAGCCCTGACGTTGCGAGGAGACCCGCGCGGCGACGGCGGGCGAGGTGCTCGTCAGCGCGACGACCCGCGACCTCGTCGCCGGCTCGGGGCTCGAGTTCGTCGACCGCGGCGAGCACTCGCTGAAGGGCGTCGACGGGCCCCGCCGGCTGTTCGCGGCCCGCGCCTGAGCCACCCGCGACCGGGCGATCCGCGGCGACGGCGAGGGGCTCGCGCGATCGGCGTATCGTTCGGCTGCCATGAGATGGAAGACCGATCGGGCTCCTGCGAACCGCCTCGGCCGCCGCCGCATCGTCGGGCCCTCGCTCGTCCTCCTCGCCGCGGTGCTCGCGCTTGCGGGCTGCGGGGCGGGCGGGGAGGTCACGGTCGCGTCGAGCGGACCGGTCGCGAACGTGGACGTCGCGCAGACGGGGAGCCAGCTCGTCGTCCGCTGGGAGCAGACGGCGGACAGCAGCGGGTGCCGTCTCGACTACCGGCTCGATTCGGGCGACGCGGGGTCGCGCAGCTTCGGGGCGATCGCCGCCGTCCCCGTCGTCGAGCAGGTCTTCGACGTGGCGGGCGACGTGGTGTCCGCCACGCTCACGTGCGCGTGACGCCCTTCCCGGCACACGGAGGCGCTGCTCCACCATCGGGAGCAGCCCGGACCGCGCCTCAGTGAATGCCCCGATTGCGCTGATCGGCGGGTCGGTCATGCTTGAGGCCTAGGAGGTCGGAGCGCCGTGGAGGGTTCTCGAGACCGCGTAGCCGAGCTGGAACGTCGCATCGACGCGCTCGGGGAGGAACTGGCCGACGTCCGTGCTGCGCTCGCAGCACTGCGCGCCCAGGAGACGGGGGCGCGGGAGCCGATCGCCCGCGCCGCTCCGACCCCACCGCCGCCTCGGCCGGCGCCGACACCC
>NZ_DBNHWK010000010.1:0-16255 GCF_057140465.1 Gaiella sp. | reverse complement strand
GAGCTGGACCGCGTCGAGCTTCGGGCGGAAGACACGGCCCTCACGGGTCGCGCGGATCGAGGCGCGGATCGGGGCGTCGACGGGGACGCCCTCCGGGAGCTCCACCGTGATCCGGATCGGCCCGCGCGCGGCGACGACGCGCACGGGGTCGGTCGCGCCGACCTCGACGGGCCGCTCGACGAGCGGCGTCCCCCGGAAGCCGACGAGGAGCGAGCCGCTGCCGGTCGGCCACGATGCCGGCGCGACGACCGCGCCGAGGAGCGCCGCGCCGAGCGCCGCGAGCACGATCCACGGGCGAAACCGTCGCCGGCCGCCGACGTCCTCCCGCTCCGGCGGCCTGGGGGCCGCCGACGAGACCTCCATGTGCAGATCGTCGATCCCGGGGCGGGCACGCGCATCCGCTCTTCCACGCGCAGCCTCCACGGCATACCCGCATCCCGACGTGCGGTGGCGGCCGCGCCGTCCCACCCGCGTCCCCGCACCCACGGGGACGAGCCGCCCGCACCCGCACTATCCAAAATGAAGTAATGTGTCGGCACGCCAACCGACGATGAGCCGACGGACGACGAGGAGGATGCGATGACGCTGCAGATCGGAGACACGGCGCCGAACTTCCAGGCGCAGACGACGGAGGGGCCGATCGACTTCCACGAGTGGATCGGCGACTCCTGGGCGGTGCTCTTCTCACACCCCAAGGACTTCACCCCGGTGTGCACGACCGAGCTCGGGTACATGGCGAGGATCAAGCCCGAGTTCGACCGCCGCGGCGTCAAGGTGATCGGGCTCTCGGTCGACTCGACCGACGACCACGAGACGTGGGCGCGCGACATCGAGGAGACACAGGGCCACGCACCCAACTACCCGATCATCGGGGACGCCGACTTCACGGTCTCGAAGCTCTACGGGATGCTCGGGTCGAGTGTGGCAGGCGACCCGCGCGACCGGACGGCGGTCGACAACCAGACGGTGCGGAACGTGTTCGTGATCGGTCCGGACAAGAAGGTGAAGCTCGTGCTCGTCTACCCGATGACCACGGGACGCAACTTCGACGAGGTGCTGCGCGTGATCGACTCGCTGCAGCTGACCGCCGCCCACAGGGTCTCGACCCCTGCGAACTGGCAGCAGGGCGACGACGTGATCATCGCCGGCTCGGTCTCGAACGACGAGGCGAAGGAGATCTGGCCGGACGGATGGGAGGAGCCGAAGCCCTACCTCCGCATCGTCCCCCAGCCGCGCTGACCGGTCGCGACCGGCCGGGCGTCACCCCCTAGGCGCAGGTCCACCCCTCGATCGCGCCGCGCGACGAGCGCGGCCGGTACCGATGCCGTCGGCGCGCTCCCGGCCTTCTAGTGGCCGTGGGCTCCGTTGTCGTGGTCGCCCGCGGTCGTCCCGTCCGGGCCGGGGACGAGGATCGAGCGCGACGTCCCGGGAACGAGGAGGAGGACGTCCTGCTGGCCCTCGGGGACCTGGAAGAGCAGCATCAGCGTGCCCTCGGCACCGGGAAGGATCCTCTCGAGGCCGTCCGACGACCAGTGGGGCCCGATCGGCTGCCCGCCTGCGGGGGCGGCAACGGCGAAGGCCGCGGGCTCGACGCGGATGCCGGGGCCGCCTCGCGCGAGCATCGTGACGTCGACCCAGAAGCGGCGGTAGCCCTTCGGCAGCGGGTCGGGCATCTTCATGCCCGGCATCGTCCGCATGTGCTGGCTCTGGTTCCAGTAGCGAACTGCGTCGACTCGGAGCTCGCCGCCGTCGATCTCGATCACCTCTCCGACGGCCGCCGCCTCGCCGCCGCTTCGATCGACGAGCAGGCCGGAGACGCCGACCACGAGCACGACGGCGATCGCGAGCACGAGCCCGACGCGCGCGAGGAGCGACCGCTCGATGCGGGCTCCGCGGAGCCCCGGAAGCCCGGGGCGCCGCCGGGCCGGCACGCCCGGCGGCGCGAGCGTTCGCGGGACGCGGGCGCTGCGTGCCCCTGCCATCAGGTCGTCTCCCTGGTTGCGTGCCTGCGCGTGGTCATCCGCACGTCACCGGGATTCCGGACACGGTCGGGCCGAGGCTCGACTGGACGGTGATCTTCTCGCCGCAGCTCTTCGGCGGCGACGTCCCTGTCGGGCCGATCTTCCAGCCCTTCCCGTCGACGGTGACGCCGTCCACGGTGACGTCGCCGATCGTCGTCTTCAGCTTGGCCGTGACCTTCGCGCTCTTGCCGGGAGCGAACTCCTCGAGCGTGCCGACCGTGCCCTCGATCGTCCACCGCTTCGCCTTCTTGTCCCAGACCGCGCTGGTGACGGTGACCGACCCCTCGTCGCCCGTGATCGTCACGTACACCGTCCCGGTCGTGCGGTTGCCCGTCTCGTCCTCGATCGTGTACTTGAAGACGTCGCTGCCCGTGGCTCCGCCGAACGGCGTGTAGAGGACGCCGATCTCACCGTACGGGGTCACGTATCCCTTGGCGGTCGTCCCCTTGACCCGCTCCACCTGCACCTCGTCGCCCTCGTTCGTGAGCACGAGCTTCAGCTCGTCGTTCTCGGGGTCGGTGTCGTTCGCGAGCACGGGGATGATCGCCTGGCTGCTCCCGCTTGCGACCGCAACGTAGTCGTTCGCGGCCGTCGGCGGCTTGGAGCGTACGGAGAGCAGGACGACCGCCCTCGGGCCTCCCGGCCCGAGCCGGTACGTGAAGGAGTCCTTGCCGACGTACCCGACGGCCGGCGTGTACGTGAAGGACCCGTCGGCGTCGAGGTTCAGGGTGCCGTGGGACACCCCCGACACGAGGGCGGCGGGCGGGAGCTCGTGCCCGTCGAGGTCGACGTCGTTCGCCTTGACGCCGACCGCGGCGGCGATCTCCAGGCCCGGGTCGCCGGCGGCCGCTCGCGGCGGGGCGACGTACGAGTCGACGCGCGCCATCGGCGGCGTCGTGTCGACGCGGAGGATGCCCCACAGCCCCTGGAACGTGCCCAACGAGCCGAAGTCGCGGAACAGGTAGTCGCCCGGCGTCGTGAACTCACCGCCGCGCTCCTTGAACACGAGGTCGTAGTGGACCGCTGGCCCCATTCCCTCCTGCGACGAGATCCACCACGAGGTCATGTTGTGTCCGTTCATCGGTCCGCCGAGATCGGTGGGGTCCTCGTGGAAGTCGCGATTCAGGCGGCCGGAGTCGTCGATGTACGGCTGCCGCTGCCAGGCGTGGCCGTGCACGGTGAACTCGTGCCCGCGTGAATGGCCCCCCGGCTGCACGAGGCGCATGCGTATCGGCTCGGGCCCCGCCACCGGGCTCGCCGGGAAGACCGCCGTCAACGGGTCCTCGCCTCCGACGATGGTGTTCGAGAACAGCTTGTGGACGTTTGTGTTCCCGAGCAGCGATGCGCTCTCGAACGGCGTGTCGGCGGCGATTCCGAGGCGGTGCCAGAGCGGATCCGCGCCGTAGTTGATCGCCTTCTGGCCGGAGTCCTGCGGGTCCTCGGGGAACCCGCCGCCCTCGCCGTTGACGTTGGGGATGGCGCACGGGAGTCCGCCGCTACAGCCGCCTCGACGCAGGTTGAGGTCGTCCTGGAGCACGGTGACGAACTCGCGGAACGCCTTCGTTCCCGCCCCGTCGGGGAACCGCACGGTCGCGGCGACACGCGTGCCCGGGTCGTTCGTCCACGTCGCACCGGGCGGCTCGATCACGAGCGCCCCGACGAGGCCCTTGCTGGCGCCTTCGATCGGGTCCGCCGCCATGAGGTTGACCGCCCCGAGCTCGACGGGCTTCGCGACGATCTTCAGCTTGCCCGCGCCGTCGGGCTCGAACCCGAGCTCGCCGGCGTACCACGTGTACTGCTTGCTCTCGCCGGGGCCGACGGTGTTCGCCGCGTTGCTCGTCCCGGCGTCGAATCCACCCGACTTGCGCACGTCGTGTGCGACGAGCTGGGGAGCGAGCCCGACCCTGCTCGACGGGCGGATGTCGTTCGCGTTGAAGGTCGTGAAGCCTCCGTTCACCTTGCTCTTGCGGATGATCGGCGGCAGGGAGTTGAAGCCGTCGTGCTCGGGCACGACGGCGGGCAGCGCGTTCTCGAGGTCGACCTTGATGCACTCGCCGGCACCGGCCCGCAGCACGATCGGCTCGATCGGCGTCCCCGGCCGCAGGCCGGTGGGCTTGCCGTCGGCATCGCGCACGAGGTCGTTGGTCATCACGTACATCAGGCCGTTGGGGTCGACGAGCTTGGTGCGGCGGTCGTTGTAGACGAGCCCGTCGTCCCCGAGCACGTCCTTCGCCCGCACGGCGGTCACGGCGTAGCGTCGTGTCGGGGTCTGTGCGCCGCCGGTCTTCTTCGGGCACGCCTGGGTGAACTCGTGCAGGTTCGAGACGGTCCAGCCGGCGGCCGGGATCTGGTTGTTCGGAAGCTGGCGCAGGTCCGTGCGCTGCTTCCCGTACGAGCGCAGGAGGCCCCACACGCCGTTCCAGCGGCCTTCCGTCTGTGCGCCGGCCTCCCAGACGTAGTCGACGTTCTTGTTCGACTGCCCCGTCGAGAGGTCCGGGACCACCGGCGCCTCGAGGTTGAAGTACTCCGAGATCCCGGTCGGTCCACCGGCTCGCCAGCCCGAGTTGGGGTTGCGCGGCTCGTGCTGCCACTTCAGCCCGTGGAGCGTGAAGTTGTGCTCCTCCTCCTGTCCGCCGACCTGGACGCGCAGGCGCACCCGGTCCCCCTGGTAGACGGGGAGGAGCGGCGTGAACGGGTCGCCCGGCCCGACGTCGGGGGTGAGGGGCGGGTACACGCCGGGCTGCGAGTTGAGCGGCGCCCACTCTCGGTCCGTCCGTGACTCGAAGACGCGCGACAGGTCACCCGGCTCGCCGGCGGCCTGCGTCTTGCCGGTCGGGTCGTAGACCCGTGCGGCGAGCGGCTCGTTGCGGTAGTTGACGACGTACGTCCCGGGGTCGTCGGCGGAGATCGCTTCCGGGCACGGCCGCGGAGCGCCGCCTGGGCATGTCGGCGGGAACCAGTAGAGGTCGGTCTTGCTCCCGCTCGGCGGCTCGAGCCGGAACGACGGGTTCACGACCTTGTCGAAGTCCGCGTACGACGGGATCGTGACGCCGGCCCCGTTGTCCTGTGAGCCGAGCGCACCACCGCCCTGCTCGTAGGCGTGCTGGAAGTCCGAGAACTCGAGGTAGAACTCGCGGAAGCTGTTCGCCGGGTTGGCCGTGATCACGTCGGCGCGCCAGGAGGTCGGCCCGCCGTCGTCTCGCGAGCCCATCATGACGCCGGTCTGCGAATGCTTCCAGGTCGAGCCCTCGGGCTCGATCAGCACGGTTCCGTAGAGCCCGACCTGCTGGTGCGTCGACGGCCCGTAGTGGTCGTGGGTGAACACGGTGCCGAGCCCCTTGTCCCACGAGTCGTTGAGCAGCGGGTCGGCGTACCAGCGCTGGATCGTGGTCCGCGCGCCCCAGGCGAGCTTCTCCACGCCGGCCACGTCCTTGAACGTCGGATGCTGGACCGCGAGCGGGCATGCGGGCGTCGGCTCCTCGCCCTCGGCGTCGAGGCGGGCGTTCCCGTTCGTGTCGTTGGCACAGGGCGACCCCTTCGCCTCTGCGTCGGCGCGGACCGCGTGGATCCGCTCCTCGACCTCCTCCGGCGAGAGCGTCCCGTCCTCGTAGTTGAAGCCGTTCGCCGAGCCGTCGGCTGCGAGGACGTCGAACTTCACGAGGTGGATGTGCTGGCCGATGATGTCCGTCGGCGTGCGCACCTGGTAGTCGTCGAGCTCGTAGACGTTCGGCACGAGGTTCGTGTGCTCGAACGACGTGCAGTCGCCGACCCCCAGTCGCATGACGAGCGGCTCGGGCGCCCGTTTGCCGCCGAGCACGTCGTCGACGTCCTCGTTCAGCGAGAGGATCCGCTGCTGCGGGAAGTGCCAGCCGAGCTTGTTGATCGTCGTGTCGAGCTCGACGACGGCCGCCTTGTACGTGCGGGTCTTCGCGATCGACCCGAGCGGCGCGAAGCCGCCGCTGGTGTTCGCCGTCTCGGTCCGGCACGGGTTCGCGAACGGCGCCCCCGCGACGGCCGGCAGGCCGTTCGTCTCGAAGCTTCCGGGCCCTGAGACCGCCGCGTCGCCGGTCGTCGACGTCGCGTGCCACTGGACTCCGTGGAACGCCATCGCCGCCTTCTCGGCCGGTGTCCCGCCCTCGGGCAGGTACACGACCGACGCCTTCGTGAGCTCGGTGTTCATGTCGAGGCGGGTCTCGAATTGCTCGCGTTCGCCGTCGACGATGATGTGGCGCGCCAGGCCTCCGTCGATCGGGTTCTCCGTCTCCTCGTCGATCGCGATGTCCATCGGCGGTGTGGGCGCCCGGTGGCCTGCGACGCCCGGCACGAAGAACGGATAGCCGGGGTTCGCGCTCGTCTCGCTCAGCCCGGTCGCGAAGCGGTTGCCCTCACCGTCGGTCTGCTCGAGATCCGCGACGCCGTCACCGTCGGCGTCGATCTGGCTCGAGTCGTCGACGCCGTCGCCGGTGAGGTCGTACGGCACGACCGCCGTCTTCGGGTTCGGCATCGGCGCCATCGCCAGCGTCGGCAGCGGCACGACACCCGGGATCGGAGTCCCCTTGACGATCTCGCCGTCGGGGAAGGCGCGCGAGAGCCGCGTGCTCCCGTCGGCGCCCTCGACGAGCGCGGGCGTCCCGTCGGCGTCGAGCAGCGTGCCCTGCTCGAACGTGTCGTGCACGCGCCAGAGCTCCCACATCCCCTGGGCGAAGTGGGGGTAGAAGTGGCAGTGGAAGATCGAGTCGCCGACCGTCTTGTTGCGGTTGCCGGAGCCGCCGTAGGCGATCTCGTACGTGAACCCCCCGCCGGGCCCGATGTTCTGGCTGTCGAGGTAGGACGAGCGCTTCTCGTTCCAGTCGTACTGCCACTGGTGGGCGTGCAGGTGGAAGATGTGGTGCTCCTTCGGCCCGGCGTGCAGGTTGCGGAACTTGACGCGGTCGTTGAGGTAGCTGTGGTGGACGTTCGCCGGGTCGTCCGGGTAGAGGGCCTTCGTCGCCACTCCGGGCTCGTTCGCCGGGTTGTCGACGACCATCGCCGGGTCGCCGACGACCCACGAGCTGAGGAAGAACTCCTCGTACTTGCACTCCACGCACTTGCCCATGGGACCGACGCCCTTGCGGTTCGCGAGGATCTCGGCGCCGATGCCGCCGGTGCCGTAGTTGATCCCGAACCCGTCCTTGACGCCGTGCAGGGTGTGGCTGAGCGTCGGGTCGTCGAACTCGGCGAACGCCTGCACCGCCTTGATCTCGTCGTGGAAGATCACGGTGAACTCGCGGAACGGCTCCTCGCCCCGGTCACGGTGCTGGTTGTAGTTCTCGTTCTGCCAGTACGCATCGGGGTACGACTGTTTCGGAATCAGGCCCCGGTCGGGGCCGGTGATCACGGCGTTGAGGTCGGAGTGGACGATCTCGTTGCCCTGGAGCATGTGCAGGACCGGCAGGCCGGCGCGCCCCTCCGCCGCCCCCGCCGGGTAGACGGCGTCGTAGTCGAGGATCGGCTGCCCCGTCGCCGCCGTCTTGGTCGTCGCGATGTCCATCTCCTCGCGCGTGACCTGGCTCCGGTACCACTCCGTGCCCCACGGCTCGACGTTGATCGCGCCGAACAGCCCGAGCGAGATCGAGGCGTTGAGGCCCTCGCCGCCGACCGGGGTGCCCATGCTGTACATGAGGTACGTGTTCTCGTACTCGGCGAAGAGCGCGTAGTCGCGCTTCTCGCCCGGAGCGGCGAGGCTGCTCTCGTTCTCGCCGACGAAGGACCCGTCACTCGCGATCCCCGACAGCCCTCCGGCGTTCGCCATCTGCAGCCCGTTGACGTGGACCGAGACGTGGCGGTCGGCCGGATGATCCGGCTTCGGCGCTGCCCCGAGCAGGTTCTGGAAGTGGACCACGAGGCAGTCGCCGACGTTCATGCGCAGCACGAGCGGCCGCGGCCGCTCGCCGGGTCGGAGCTCGACGTTGCCCGCGGTGAGTGTTCCACCCTCGGCCTCGGTGAGGCCGGTCGTCTTGTCGACGACGTCGCCTCGCAGCGCGTAGACGAGCCCGTACGGGTCTTCCGGCGCGCCGGCCAGCACGCCGAGCCGGTTGTAGTAGAAGCGCTGCTCGAGTGCGACGACGTCCGCCTCGATCGTGCGCGTCCCGCCGGCGAAGCTGAACCCCTCGCAGGTCCCGCCCGTCGCCGCGCCTGCGCTCCCCGTGTGCGACGTGAGCGCAGCCGCGCACGCGACGAGGATCACCGCGGGCACGAGGGCAGTTGCGGCCCGCGCCCCACGGCCGACCGCGACGGCATCGAGGGCGTGGACGGCCGTGCCGCGGACACCGCGGCGCCGCAGCGCGCCGAGGGCACGGGCGACGGGCGCCTGCGGCTCGAACGGGGCGCCGAGGAGCACCGTGACGCCGACGAGGATGACGAGCGCGGCGCCCAGCGCCGCGGACGCGTCGTTGACCGCGTGCCCCAGTGCGCCCTGCCCCTCGTGGCCGGCGCCGAACAGCCACCCGTGCGCGATGTTGCCGGGGATCGACGCGATGGCGTAGCCGACCGCCGCGACGAGCGCCCAGACCACCCGCCCCCAGGCGCGCCGTCCGGCGAGGCCGAGCACCTCGACGAGAACGCCGGCGACCGCGGTCGCGACGAGCACGACGAGCAGGGTCGGTGGGAAGGCAAGGCTCGAGTCCCGCAGCCAGTGCAGCGTCGGGTTGATCTGGTGGGCCTCGTGCAGGTCCGCGTGCAGCCGATGCAACACGTAGCCGCCGGCGTATGCGAGCAATACGGCGGTCACAGCCCGCCGCTTGGGCTTCGAAAGCACGTCCTTCCCCCGTTTCCGGGGCCGCAGAACGGAAGGCGACGATCACTGTCCGTCGCCCTGTCTCCCCCGTCCCGTTCCCCCCTAGGTCAGCTGTCCCCCTTCGCGGTCTTCCCCGGACCGACGGCAATGAAGGGGCTTTCTAACACGATCGCCCTGGAGATGCAACCCCTTACGATTTCATGCTGTTTCGTGCGTGTCTTCGCGGGGGGCGCGGCCGCACGAGGCCGACCCGGGTGTGCGAGGACGTCTCGCGACCTACGGTAAGCGGCCCCGAGCGATCACATCGCCGACGCTCCAGCCTCCGGGGCGTGCGCTCGCGGGCCCCTGCGATCGTCGTCGTCGAGTGTCGAAAATGCAGGAAAATACATGCAGCCGAGATGAGTTCGTGCGACCTGTCACGTCATTGGGCATCGGGGATCACCGTATTTCCCCGAAGCGACCCTCGGCAGAACCGCCGATGCCCCGGGCAGCGGCGCCCACGAAGATCACTTCCATTGGTGGCGTGCGGATGCGTAGAAGCGAGCCCAGCGGAGAGACGAGGAAGCCCTGTGGGGCATTCGAGCGTGCGTCGCACGGGCACTCCGCCGTCAATTCCGTTCGATGCTCGAGGAGGGCAAACGTGAGGAAGTTCGGCATGCTCACGCTCGTCGTGGCCGCGGTGGCGGCGATCACGGCGGGATCGGGGCTCGGGAGCGCCAGCGCGGTCAAGGTGAAGCTCACCGGCGCCTACGCAGGCCAGGCGACGGTGAACGTCGTCGACGACCTCGCCGACATCGCGGCGAGCGGCCCTGGCAAGGCGGCGCCCCTCGGCGTCGGGAAGATCACCGGCGTCGGCAAGGGCGACGCCTCCGCGCAGCCGTGCGTCCCGTTCACCGGCACCGGCCAGATCACCGGCGTGAAGGGGATGAAGATCACCTTCACGATGCTCTCCGGCGCCCAGGGATGCGGTGACGAGGAGGGCAAGTTCTTCAGCATCAACGCCCGGGCCAAGGTCACCGGAGGGGCCGGCAAGGTCAAGGTCGGCAAGAAGCTCTACCCGATGAAGAAGGCCAAGGGCACCTTCAAGATCACCGGCGTCTACGACCGGGGCGCCGGCACGTTCTCGGTCAAGCTCAACGGAGTCGTCACGGTCTAGTCGGAATGGGCAACAACGGAAGAAGGAGACGCTAATGAGACGAACGATGATCATCGTCGCGATTGCGGGAGCAGCGCTGACGGTCGCGATCGGGTCCGTCGTCTGGGCGCAGACGCCGGCGGAGAAGCCGTTTCCGTCGCCGAAGGTCGAGAAGCTGTTCGTCTCGGCGCAGACGGTGACGGCCGCCGGGCACAGCCTGGGCGCCGGGGCCCACAACAACCGGTTCGCCCGTGGCGAGACGGTCGTGTTCCAGGTCTACAGCGGTCAGAACGGCACCGGCAACGCGATCACCAACCAGGAAGCCCGGTACGCGTACGTGGCGGTTCCCGGCCAGCCGAACCTGAAGCTCGCCTACTCGGCCTCGGGAGGAGCCTGGCCGTGGACCGCCTCGTGGACGATCCCTGCGGACTACCCGACCGGGCTCGTCAACTTCAAGGTGCGGTTCCGGACGAAGCAGGGCGAGTACGGCAACTTCGTGCAGATCCCCGTCGATCTGGCGCAACTGACGGTGACGGGCTAGAGGAAGGGGCGAGAGACCTATGAACGCTGACATCAGGAGGTACTCGATGAGAGGGCTCGTCCTGACACTCGGGCTCGTGATCGCGCTCGGCGCGCTCGCGGCGTCCGCGGCCGCGCAGACGCCTGCCAAGCAGGACGTCTTCCTCTACGTCGACACCGTGAACGGACCTCGCCCGGTGGGAGTCCCGCCGCGGGCGATTACATGCACCCAGACGAACAACTTCAAGCGGGGCGAGCAGGTCGTGTTCCGCATCTGGGGCAGCGAGGCCGCGACCGGCGACATCCTGTCCACCGCGAACGTCGCCGAGGCGTTCGTCACGGTGCCCGGAGTCGCCGAGCCGCTGAAGCTCAACTGGGGCGCACACGGACGGGACCGCGTCTTCTTCTGGACGGTGGCCTGGGTGATCCCACCCGCCTACCCGCTCGGGACCGTGACCGTCCGCGTCGACTTCAAGACCGAGGCGGGCAAGGCCGGGCGCTACGACTACACGCTGACCGTGACGCCGAGCGCCCTCAAGGCGAAGAAGAAGACCGCGCGGAAGAAGTAGCCGCGACAGAGACAGAGGACTAGAGACAACACAGAAGACAGAGACAACGGAGAGGAATCCCTGATGACCCGATCACCAAACACAGCGAGGCCGTGGCGGCGACTTGCCGTCGCCGGCGTGACCGTCGCCGTGACCGTGATGCTCGTCCAGTCCGCGGCCCTCGCCGACCCGACGCCCGTGCCGACGCCGGCCGTCCCGGGCGCCCCGGGCCTGCCGGGCCCGGTCACGAACCTCGGCACGCCGGCCGACACGATGAAGACGCTGACGGCGACGCCGGACATCGCGCCGGCCGGGAAGGCGGTGACGCTCACCGGCGCCGGCCTCCCGGCGAACAAGGAGGTCACGATCGCCTGGTCGACGGCGAGCGTCCGCTGGATCCTCGACCCGAAGCCCGACACCTTCGACTACATCGGCCGCAAGGTCGACAAGTTCGCCGTCGAGCTGGCGAAGGCGAGGACCGATGCGAACGGGGCGCTCAAGGTCAACCTCAAGGCCCCGGTCGACTTCGGCGGGCTGCACGACATCTACGCCGTCGTCGACGGCGTCCAGGTCGCGAAGGGCGGCTTCCTGCTCGAGCGCGTGGTCAAGATCAGCCCGAAGAAGGGCCCGGTCGGCACGCCGATCACCGTCACCGTGCAGGGGATGGGCTCGCCGACCTACGAGAGCGTCGGCGGCGTCCTGTGGGACAACCGCTACACGGGCGCGGTGTCGGCGAACACCACGCGCGGCACGGTGAAGTTCAAGCTCCGCGCCGCCGGCCCGCCCGGCGTGCACTGGATCGAGTACGGCGGGTCGAGCCACACCGTCCCGTACCTGAACATGGAGCAGTCACCCGTGCCGTGGACGGACGGGCATCGCTTCAAGTTCACCGTGACGAAGGACGCAGGCCCGCCGCCGAACCGGCTCGAGTGGCCGGCGAAGGTGAAGCCGACGATCGACGCGAAGACGACGCTCCTCGAGGCCAATCTCGAGCCGCAGACCACTGCGAGCGCGAAGCTCGACTCCGCGAGCGGCCCGATCCTGTCGAAGGTGAGCATCACCGCTGCAGGGCTCGTGGCCGGCGCCCCCGTCGACCTCGTCTGGTCGACCGTGGTCGGCAACCGCGTCAACTGCACGGGGACGTGCTGGAACTTCGTGTCCGTGCCGCTCGGTCGCGGAACCGCGAGCGCGGCCGGGACGCTGCAGAGCGCCGTGACGATCCCGGACGGTCTCGGCGGCTGGCACGTGATCCAGGTCGTGCAGGCCGGGCAGGTGAAGGCGCAGGTGCCCTACTTCGTGAAGCGCTCGTTCGTGAAGGCGCCGAAGGTCGTGAAGGCGGGCGAGCCGTTCATCGTCGAGATCAAGGGCGTCGGGTGGACGCAGATCGACAATACGGTCGCGGTCACCTACGACAACGCCTACATCGGCTACGCCTGCGGGTTCAACTCGAACGGGTACGTGCGGATCCAGCTCTTCGCCACCGGAGAGCCGGGTACCCATCTGATCGACCTCTATCCGCTCCTGTACACGCAGAACCCGGCGTACCCGTACTCCCAGCTCGGGATGGTGCCGTTGCTCGGATTCGCGACGGACGCCCCCGGTCTCGCCGCGGGCTACGAGCTGCCGGCGTTCCGCCTGGCGATCAAGGTCGTCAAGTAGGCATTCCTCACGCGGGGGGCGGCGCTCCGGCGCCGTCTCCCGCCTCCTTCGCGCCGGCGGTGGCGACGGCGACCTCGCCGTCCCACAGCAGGGGCGAGGGGGCGACCCGCAGGATCCGCGCGAGACGGTCGGGGAGCCACCAGTTGTAGCGCCCGACGACCGCCATCAGCGACGGCACGAGGACCATCCGCACGATCGTCGCGTCGATCACGATCGCGAGGATGAGCCCGATCCCGAGCTCCTGCAGCGCCGCGACGCCGCCGAGCACGAAGCCGAGGAACGCCGCCACCATGATCGCGGCCGCCGCGGTCACGATGCGGCCGGTGCGCTCGAGGCCGTGGGCGACCGCGCGCCGGTTGTCCGGGACGTGATCCCACGACTCGCGCATTCTCGTGACGAGGAACACCTCGTAGTCCATCGAGAGGCCGAAGAGCGTCGCGAAGAGGAGGATCGGGATCCAGCCGTCGATCTGGCCCGTCTGGTCGAGGCCGACGAGGTCGGCCCCGACGCCCCACTGGGCGACGAGGACCAGCAGCCCGCACGCGGCGGCCACCGACAGGAGGTTCAGCAGCACGGCCTTGAGCGGGAGCACGAGCGAGCGGAACGTCCGCATCAAGACGACGAAGGTGAGCGCGAGGACGGCGGCCACGAGCCACGGGAACACGGCGTACGCGCGGTCGAGGAAGTCGACACCCTGCGGCGGCGCGCCGCCGGCCTGCACCGTGACGCCTTCGGGGAACCGTGCGGCCGGGATCAGCTCCTCGCGGAGCTGCCGGACGAAGCGTTGGGAGACGGGGTCGCCGTACTCGTGTCGCCCGGCGACGATCACGCGGGCGAAACGCCCGCTGTCGTCGACGTAGGGCGGCTTGCGGCCGGAGGCGACGACCGCCACCTCCGGCTCGTTGAACAGACGGTCGGCGAGCCGGTCGATCGCGTCCCGGGTGGGGCCGGTTCGTGTCGAGCCCGGCTCCCCGGTGTCGATCACGACGTGCGTCGGCGTGACGGCTCCCGGGCCGACGCTGTCGCGCAGCAGCTCGAGGCCGCGGGCCGACTCGAGCGAGGGAGGGATGCCGGAGATCGACCCGGGCGTGAGGGTGATCGCGACCAGGGGCACCGCCGCGGCGACGAGCAGGGCCGTGCCCGAGACGAGGAACGGCCAGGGTCGCCGCATGATCGTGCGGGCGAGCCGCGCCCAGAAGCCGTGGTCGACGTCGGCCGACCCGGGGAGGTGGGGGAGCGTGGGGCGCAGGCGACCGCGGAGGAGCTCGCGAACCGGGATCCCCCGCGCGCCGCGAGCGCCGAGCAGCGAGAGGAGCGCGGGCTGCAGCGTGAGCGCCGCCGCGATCGACGCGAGCGGGATCAGGGCGCCGCCGACGCCGAGCGAGCGGACGAACGGCACCGGGATGAAGAGGAGCAGCGCGAGCCCGATCGTCACCGCCATGCCGGAGGCGACGACCGCGCGGCCGGCCGTCTGCATCGTCGTGACGATCGCGTCGTCGCGCGTGCGTCCGCGGGCGAGCTCCTCGCGGAAGCGGTTGACGATCAGCAGCGAGTAGTCGACGGCGAGCCCGAGGCCGATCAGCTCCACGACGTTCGTCACGTACGCGACCATCGAGAACTGGTGGGCGATCAGCCAGATCGCCCCGAGCGTCGCGGTGATCGTGCAGGCGGCGAAGGCGAACGGCACGAGGACGGCGACCGAGACGCCGAAGAGCGCGATCAGCACGAGCAGCGCGATCGGGATCGCGATCAGCTCCCCGCGGCGGAGGTCGGATGCGAACACCGGGTCGAGGTCGCGCTGGATCGCGGGTGGCCCGGTGACGAGGACGGGCGGCGCGCCCGGCTCCGCCAGTGCCCGCCGGAGGTCGTCGGCGTACCCCTTGGCGCCCGTGAGGTCGAGCCGTGTCGCCACCGTCGCATAGACGACGCCGGCTCCCGGCCGGAGCTCGCCGACCGTGCTCGTGGGAATGCTCCGGGCGGCGGCCTCGAGCCGTTGCTGCTGCTCCTCCTGAACGGTCTCGTCGAACGGGCGCGCGACGCGGATGACGACGGTGAACGTGCCGTCGGTGCGCTCGCCGAAGGCGCTCTCGAGCAGCTGCGCCGCCCGGTCGGACTCGGTGCCGGGGACGGCGAACGAGTTGGACAGGAGCGCCGGGAGCCCCTGGGAGGCGGCGGCGCCGACGACGAGGACGCCGAGCCAGAGGACGAGGACGAGGAGGCGGAAGCGAAGGACTGCGCGGGTCCACCGCTCGAGCACGTGGGAAGCCTAGACGAACTTCGGCACGGCGCCGGCGGTGCGCCGGCCGCCAGTCGCCGGTGACGCCTCCTCGCCGCCTCCGATGCGGTGTGCGGCGAGGAGGCGGCGACGGCTCGGCTGCCTCGGTCGGGAGCGACGGGGACGGGCGCGGCGAGCGGGCGGGTCTGCGGGATCATCCGCCTCCGATGCGGGATTCCCACAGGGAATCGGGGTCGAGACGGGGGTACGATCGGGTCGATGGGGTCGTTCCGTCGCAACCGAGCGGCGCGGATCGTGACCGCGGTCGGGTGCGCGGTGCTTTTCGCAGGGGTCGTGGCGGCGATCGGCGAGGGGCGCCCCGACGCGTCGCGCGCCGGGAGCCCGGAGCGCGGTCGTACCGTCTACCTCACGCGCGGCTGCGGCGGATGTCACGACGCGAGCCCGGTCGGCGACGAGCGGCCGGCGGGCCCGAAGCTCGAGAAGGCGGCGATGGCCCGGAACGCAGCCGCCGCCGGCAAGACGCTCGGGCCGTACGTGCTCGAGTCGATCGTCGCGCCGCGCGCCTTCGCCGTCCCGGGCTACGTCAGCGGCGCGATGCCGTCGTACGCCCAGCTCTCGAAGCGCGAGCTCGACGACCTCGTCTCGTACCTGATCGGGAAGCCGTTCACGTCGGTCCCGGCCCCCCGCATCCCACCGCGACCGCTCGCCGCGTGCGACGCGAGCGCCCGCTGCCGCGCCACGGTCGCTGCCTGGAGGAAGAAGGCGAGGCTTCCGAAGAGCGCGATTCCCGGTGCGAAGCTCGTCGCCGTCACCGACTGCCGGTCGTGCCACGTCTACGCGGGCAGCGGCGCAAAGCGCTCCAGCGCCCCCGACCTCACGCGCCAGGCGGCGCGCAAGCGCTCGCTCGCGTGGCTCGTCCGCAAGCTGCGCTGCCCCGACTGCGTGCGACCGGGATCGGGGATGCCGTCCTACGCGGAGCTCGGCGACGCCAACCTCCGCCGGATCGCGGTCTTCCTCCGGGCGTCGAAGGGCACGCGCCGCTGAGGCGACGCGGCCGGCGTGACTCGCCCGGAGATCGGGTCAGCGACTGCGATCGCCGTCGCGTGTGCCGGGGCCTACTCACACGGCGGATCAGCTGAGCCGCTCGGCGAGCTCCACGAGCCCCAGCTCGCGGCTGAACACCCAAACGATGCGACGACCGCCCCATTCCGGGACGACGGTCGGAGCCGATATGCGGTGGAACCCCGCGTCCCTGGCCGACTCGAGCGCTGTGTCGAGGTCGTCGACCTCGAAACACAGGTGCAGGAGCGCCGGGCCGCCGGCGATCTGTCGCGCGATCGGCGAGTCCTCACCGAGCGGCTC
>NZ_DBNHWK010000009.1:0-8522 GCF_057140465.1 Gaiella sp. | reverse complement strand
CGGACGCCGGGAGGATCAGGCCTGCGCGGGTTTCGGTTTCGTCGCTGACGGGCTGCACGACGAGGTACTCGTCGAGCGGCTCGAGCGTCATGTCGATGCGCTGGGTGTCCTCCATCGGCACAGCGTACTCGGCTCGGGCGCTGCCGGTCCCCTCACATGCGGCCGGCGTCGATGATGCGTTGCAGGAACTGTCGCGTTCGCTCCTCGCGCGGTGCCCCGAAGATCTGCTCGGGCGGCCCTTCCTCGAGGATCCGTCCTTCGTGGAGGAAGCAGACGCGGTTCGCGACGTCGCGTGCGAACCCCATCTCGTGGGTGGCGATCAGCATCGTCATCCCGCCGGTCGCGAGCTCGCGGATCACGTCGAGCACCTCGGCGACGAGCTCCGGGTCGAGCGCGCTCGTCACCTCGTCGAGGAGCAGCAGGCGCGGCTGCATCGCGAGCGCGCGCACGATCGCGACGCGTTGCTGCTGGCCGCCGGAGAGACGATCGGGGTAGTCGTTGCGCTTGTCGGCGAGCCCGAAGCGGTCGAGCAGCGCGTCCGCCTCGGCGTCGGCCTCCGAGCGCGCCTTGCCGAGCGCCTTCCGCGGGCCGAGGGTGACGTTGCCGAGCACCGTCTTGTGCGGGAAGAGGTTGAACGATTGGAAGACGATCCCGATCCCGCGGCGGACGCGGTTCGCGTCCACGCCGCGACCCGTGATCTCGTCGCCGCCGACGACGATCCGTCCCGCGTCGATCGGCTCGAGGAGGTTGATGCAGCGCAGGAGCGTCGACTTGCCCGAGCCCGACGCGCCGATCAGGCAGACGACCTCGTGCTCGGCGACGGCGAGGTCGACGCCGCGCAGCACCTCCAGCTTGTCGAACGACTTGTGCACCCCCTCGATCGTGACGGCGCTCCCCGGCGCGGTCATGCGAGCCTCCCCGCCTGCTGCCGCTTGCGGTCGCGCGCGACGAGCCAGTCGGTGAAGCGCGCGAGCGGGATCGTGATGAGCACGAAGAGGGTGGCGGCGACGAGGTAGAAGGTGCCGTTGAACGTCGCGGCCTGGTTGATCTGCGTCATGCGGAACGCCTCGACGACGCCGAGCGCGCCGACGAGCGCCGTGTCCTTCTGGAGCCCGATGAAGTCGTTGAGCAGCGGCGGGATCACCCGCCGCACCGCCTGCGGGAGGATCACCGAGCGCAGCGCCTGGCCGCGGGTCAGCCCGAGCGAGCGCGCCGCCGCCTCCTGGCTCGGGTGCACCGACTCGATCCCCGCGCGGTACACCTCCGACACGTACGCGGAGTAGACGAGGATCAGCGCCACCGCGGCCCAGAAGAACTGCGACTGCGGGATCCACTCGAGGCCCAGCGCGGGCATCCCGAAGCCGAGCATGAAGATGACGAGGATCGTCGGGATCCCGCGGAACAAATCCGCGTAGATCGTGGCCACGGCGCGGAGGGGGAAGAAGACGGGGCCCGGGAGGCTGCGCAGCACGGCGATCAGCAGCGCGGCCGGGAGGATGAAGGCCTCGGCGACGAGGAACAGCTTGACGTTGACGAGGAACGCGTCGGCGATCTCCGGGAACGACTCCCGGTAGTAGTCCCAGTCGAAGAAGTACGCCTTGAACGATTCCCACCCGGGCGAGCTCGTGACGACGAGCACGACGACGGCGAGGAAGACGACCGTCGAGAGAACGGCGATCCCGACCGTCCGCGCCTCCTTCGAGACGCGGACGGCCGGTCCGCCCAGGATCCGGGAGCGTCGGTCGCCGGTCAGCGCGCTACTTCAGGTCCGGCGCGCCGGCCCGCGCCAGGTACAGGCGCTGGAGCCGCTTGATCGTGCCGTTGCGCCAGAGGTTGTTGAGCGCCTTGTTCACGCACTTCTTGAGCGGGTTGCCCTTCTCGAAGACCATCCCGAAGCGCTCCTTCGTGCCCCGCGTCGGCAGCTTGCCGACGATCGTGCCGTCGTCGAGCTGCACCGCGATGACGTAGAACGCGGTCGGGAGGTCGACGACGATGCCGTCGATCTGGCCGTTCTTCAGGGCCTGGATCGCCGCGTCGTTCGTGTCGTAGACGAGCGGCTTCGAGCTCGGCTTGATGTAGTCGACGATGTACTTGTAGCTCGTCGTGCCGAGCTGGGCACCGAGCCGGTAGCGCTTGAGGCCCGCGATCGTCTTCACCTTCGCGATCGACGTGCCGCTGCGGCCGACGACCGACTGGTTGACGAAGTAGTAGGCGTTCGAGAAGTCGACCGCCTGGGCGCGCTCAGGCAGGTACGAGACCTGCGTGATGTAGAAGTCGAAGGGCTTCTTCCCGGGCCGGTACGAGTTGTTGAACGGGACGACCGTCCACTTCACCTGCTTCTTGAGGAAGCCGAGCTGCCGGGCGACCGCGTACGCGACGGCGGACTCGTAGCCCTTGCCGTTGTACGGGTCGGACACCTTCCACGGCTTCGTCGGCTTCTCGGCGAAACCGAACCAGGGCGGGTAGGCGGGATTGTCGGCGCCGACGGTGAGCATGCCGGCGGAGACGAGGTCGAGGCTGGCCTTCGCGCAGCCCGGGATCGCGGTCCCGGCGGTCTGCGCGGTGCGGGCCCCGGTCGCCGTGGCGGCGAGGACGAGCGTCGCGCCGGCGACGAGCATGACGAGTGCGATGAGTGCCTTGCGCATGGGGTGATCCACTCCTCGGACGACGGTGGGCACGGCGAGCGCGAGGCTACCACACCACAGGGCAACACTTCACTTTGGAAAGCGCCGTCCACGACGGCACCGACGGCGGGTCTCACGGAGCCCGGCCGCGAACGAGGAGGCGCTCGCGGGCTCCGCCCGGTCGGGCACAGCACCGCGGGCGGGTACGGTGCCGGCATGGCCGACCCGCCCGCCGTCGAGCTCGAGGTCGGCGGGCGCCTCGTCCGGGTGTCGAACCCCGACAAGGTGCTCTTCCCCGCGGCGGGGCACACGAAGCTCGACCTCGCGCAGTACTACCTGTCCGTCGCCGACGGCATCGTGCGTGCGCTGTACGAGCGGCCGACACAGCTGCGGCGCTTCCCGGACGGCATCGAAGGCGAGCAGATCTACCAGAAGCGCGTTCCGCAGAAGCGCCCGGAGTGGGTCGAGGCGGTACGCGTCACGTTCCCCTCGGGGCGCCACGCGGACGAGCTCTGCGTCACCGAGCCGGCGCAGGTCGTGTGGGCGGCGAACCTCGCCGTGATCGACTTCCACCCGTGGCCGTCGCGGCGGGCCGACACCGAGCACCCGGACGAGCTGCGGATCGACATCGACCCCCAGCCCGGGACGACGTTCGCCGACGGCAAGCGCGTGGCGGCGGTCGTGCACGAGGCGCTCGAGGAGGTCGGGTACACGGGGTGGCCGAAGACGTCGGGGAACCGCGGGATCCACGTCGCCTGCCGGATCGAGCCCCGCTGGGAGTTCCCCGTCGTCCGTCGAGCGGCGCTCGCCTTCGCGCGGGAGGTCGAGCGGCGGGCGCCGACGCTCGTGACCACCGCCTGGTGGAAGGAGGAGCGCGGCGAGCGCGTCTTCATCGACTACAACCAGAACGCGCGCGACCGCACGATCGCGTCCGCCTACTCGGTGCGCCCGCGGCCCGACGCGACCGTCTCCGCGCCCGTGACGTGGGACGAGCTGCCCGACGTGGAGACCGAGGACTTCACGATGGCGACGATGCCGGCCCGGTTCGCCGAGCGCGGTGACGTCCAGGCCGGGATCGACGACGCGGTGTGCGACCTCCGCGTGCTCCTCGAGTGGGTCGAGCGCGACGAGCGCGAGGGCCTCGGTGAGGCCCCGTACCCGCCGAACTTCCCGAAGATGCCCGGCGAGCCGCCGCGCGTGCAGCCCTCGCGCGCGAAGCGGAAGCCGTCGGGGTAGGACGGCGGCGAACGTCGCCGCGGGCCGTCACGGGGCGAGCAGCCGCGTGACCGTGTCGTCGGCCGCTCGTGGGGGCCGGAGCTCGCGCCAGGTGCAGGCGGCGGGGTCCTTGTCGGGGCGGAAGCGCAGGAGCTTCGTGCCGTGGCGGAACCTCCGGCCCTGCACCTTGTCGTAGCGCACCTCGACGACGAGCTCGGGCCGGAGGGCGGCCTCCTCGAGCTCACCGCCGCCCCAGCGGCTCGGCTCCGAGAGCCGCCGCTCCGGCGCCTCGTCGAGCAGCGGCAGGAGACGCGCGGCGACCTCGTCGTGGCGTGCGGGCGCGACGGCGCAGGTGCCCACGACGTCGAGTGCGCCGTCGTCGTCGTAGAGCCCGAGCAGGAGCGTCGCGATCCGGTCGGGCCGCGACTTCCAGCGCAGCCCCGCGACCACGCAGTCCGCCGTCTTCTCGGGCTTCACCTTGCACACCGCCTCGCGCGAGCCCGGGCGATACGGGGCGTCGAGCCGTTTCGCGACGACGCCGTCGAGCCCGATCGTCTCGAAGCGGTCGAGCCAGGCGAGCGCCTCGTCGCGGTCGGTCGTCGTGGGGGACAGCGTGAGGGCGCCCGCGCGACCCTCGAGGGCTGCGCGTCGCTCGGCGAGCGGGCGGTCGGCGAACGACTCCCCGTCCCAGGCGAGCAGGTCGAAGACGACGAAGCTCGCCGGGATCTCGCCCGAGAGCCTGCGGATGCGGCTCTCCGCCGGGTGGAGGCGCGCCTGCATCGCGTCGAAGTCGAGGGCCCCGTCCCGGACGATCACGATCTCGCCGTCGAGGGCCGACCAGGGAGCCAGGAGATCGCCGAGCGGTCGGAGCTCGGGGAAGTAGCGGAGCAGCGGTCGCGCGTTCCGCGACCAGAGGCGCAGCTCCCCCGAGGCGTTCTCGAGGATCCCGCGAAAGCCGTCCCACTTCGGCTCGTACTGCCACCCGTCGCCCTCGGGCAGGTCGCGGACGAGCTGCGCCTCCATCGGCGGGAACGGGACGAGCGGGTCGAGGTCGGCCGGGCGCTCGGCCGGCCCGGACGTACGGCGGGCACGGGCCATGGCGGCAAGCTACTAGGCTCTGCGTCCCATGCGCCGCATCGCCGTCACCGGCCTCGGAGCCGTCACTCCCCTCGGGCTCGACGCGCGCTCGACGTGGGAGGCGGCGGTCGAGGGTCGATCGGGCGTCGACTGGATCCAGGCCTTCGACCCGAGCGACTTCCCCGTGCGGATCGCCGCCGAGGTGAAGGGGTTCGACCCCGAGTCGGTCGTCGAGCGGAAGGAGGCGCGACGGCTCGAGCGGAACGTGCTGCTCGCGGTGGGCGCGGCGCGCGAGGCGTGGGACGACGCCGACGTCGGCGCGATCGACCCGGAGCGCGTGGGGATCCTCTTCGGCTCGGCGATCGGCGGCGTCCCCGGGATCGTCGCCCAGGCGGACGTCCTGCGCGAGCGTGGATGGGAGCGGGTGTCGCCGTTCTTCCTTCCGAACGTGCTCGTCGACTCGGCGAGCGGGCAGATCGCGATCGAGCTCGGGCTGCGCGGGCCGAACTTCGCGCCGGTGTCGGCGTGTGCGACCGGGTCTCACGCCGTCGGGGAGGCCGCGGAGACGATCCGGCGCGGCGACGCCGACGTCGTCCTCGCCGGCGGCACGGAGTCGTGCATCCATCCGCTGATCCTCGCGGGCTTCTGCGCGATGCGCGGGCTCGTGGCGGAGGAGCACGACCCGACGCGCGCCTCGCGCCCCTTCGACGCCACCCGCGCCGGCTTCGTGATCGGAGAGGGCGCGTGCGTGCTCCTGCTGGAGGAGATGGAGCGGGCGGTTGGGCGTGGCGCGCGGATCTACGCCGAGGTGCTCGGCTACGGCGCCTCGAACGACGCGCATCACATGGCGCAGCCGGAGCCGGAGGCGGCGGGAGTGGCAGCGATGATCCGGATGGCGTTGCGCCGGGCGGGAGTGCGCCCGGAGGACGTCGGCTACGTCAACGCCCACGGCACGTCGACGCCGCTCGGCGACGCCGCCGAGACGCGCGCGCTGAAGCAGGTGTTCGGCGAGCATGCGTATGCGATCGCCGTGTCGTCGACGAAGTCGGTGACCGGCCACTGCTTCGGGGCGGCGGGTGCGATCGAGGCGATGATGTGCACGCTCGCGCTGCACGAGGGCGTGCTCCCGCCGACGATCAACTACCGGACACCGGATCCCGACTGCGACCTCGACTACGTGCCGAACGAGGCGCGGCGGGCGCAGGTCGACGTCGCGCTGTCGAACGCGATGGGGCTCGGCGGGCACAACGGCTGCGTCGTGCTCGGCCGCGCGGGCTGACGCATCGGCGGTCTCAGGGGGCGCCGGGTCGTCGCCGACCGTGCCGCGAAGTCGGCGCGAACTCGGCACTTGGGGGGCTCGTTTCGGGGGGTCGCGACGGGGTACGCTCGCAGCGGGGAGGAGGATGGTGGCCCCGGGGAGCTAGCGTTCGGACACGGCCTCTCCGGACACGGCCTCGACGGTCAGGTCGTCGAGCGACGCGAGAACGAGGTCGGCATGGGCGAGCGCCGTGTCCGACGGCGGGTAGTGCCGGTTGGGGAACGCGAGCACGCGCATGCCCGCTGCGTGTGCGGAGCGGATGCCGCTCTCCGAGTCCTCGACTGCGGCGCACTGAGCCGGCTCGACGCCCAGGCGTCGCGCGGCCTCCAGGTAGACGTCCGGCGCCGGCTTCCCACGCGCGACCTCCTCCGACGAGACGGTCGTCGCAAACGAAGCCGTGAGACCCGCGGTGGCGAGCACGGCGTCGATCAGGGGCCGGTTGGACGACGACGCGACCGCGAGCGCGAAGCCGGCGTCACGCATCCGTGCGACCGCGTCGACGGCCCCGTGCACGAGCGGGAGCTCCCTTCGGTACCGGTCGAGCATCCGCCGCACGACCTCGCGGTTGATCTCCTCGGGCGCTCGGGGCAGGCCGACGACCTCGTGGAGGTATCGCGACCACTCGGGCGAGCTCATCCCCATCATCGCGCGCTGCGCCTCCGGCGTGTAGCGACCGCCCCACTCGCGGGTGAGCTGCTCGCGCACCTCGTCCCACACGTGCTCGGTGTCCACGACGACACCGTCGAGGTCGAAGACCACCGCCCGGATCACGCCGGCCATGCTACGGCCGCCGGTCGGCGGACGCGTCAGACCGGCTTGCAGAGGCTGTCGCCCGCGTACAGGGTCCGTTGCAGGCTGTGCAGCTCGAGATCGAGTGCCCGGTCGTAGGCACCGAGCGGCGTTCCCTCCCACATCACGTCCGGCGTCACGCCGGGCCCGATCACCGTCGCCCGGTATCGCTCGCCCTTGCCCTGGGGCCGGCGGTCCGTCGCCGGGTAGCCGGGGTAGGGGTCGTGCTCGTAGAACCCGTAGCAGAAGACGCCCGTCCCCTTGTGGGAGAGGAAGCTGTTCTCGCGCCGCCACCCGGTCCCGTACGCGGAGTTGAACGTGTCGACGTAGATGTTGCGCCCGAAGCCGTCGAGCGGCGAACCCTTCGCGGTCGCCCCGAACCCGTACATCGGCCTGCCGAGGTACGTGAACCGCCCGAAGAGGTGGTCGAAGCGCCTGCTGTAGGCCCAGTTCGGCCAGATCTCCAGCTTCGCGAGCTCCGTGCGCCAATGGCTGAGGCGGAGCTCCCATGCCGCCTGCAGCGGCTTCCACGGCTCGAAGCCGAGGTTCGGGAGGCCGCGCTGCCAGGACTGCAGCGCCCAGTGGCTGCCGTCGGGCGCCGTGCATCCGGTCACGAACCAGGCGAGCGCGGGGCCGCGGTACGGCCCGCACACGTTGCGAAAGCCCTTCGAGACGTCGCGCCGGTACGTGCCCCAGCCGCCGGCGTAATCGAGCCTGAACGACACCTGCTTCACGCCGGGGGCCGGGTGCCGCGCATCGATCGCCCCCCAGGCGAGAAGCTTCACGCGCTTCCCCTTGGTCGCATACCGGATCAGCGCCTGGCCCTTCGCGTTGACCTGGAGACGCACGCTCGTCGCGTCGCGGGCGATCAGCTCGGACGCACTCGCCGAGGCGGGGAGGAGGAGCGTCGCGAGCACGCCGAGTATCAGCAGCCGTCGCCGCATACGACGGGAATCGTCCGACCTGTGGGGCACGTCGACCCCTCGATCGAGGGTCGACCCCGACGAGCGCGACCGTTCGACACGAGGCCGGGCCGCGAGACATTCGCGACCCGATCCGGGCTCGAGTCGAGTCGGGACCCGTGGGCCTTCACGGGATACGGGAGGAGATCCTGTGCTCATCGATCGGCTAGTGTCGCAGTGTGGACACGTCGTCGGTTCTCGGGCGTCGTGAACGGCATCGAAGACGTCCTCGCGAGGAAGGTCGCCTCGAGGCGGTGTGTCGGCGAGAGTCGCCGCGTTGACGCCGACAGTGTCCCGGCTCCACGTCACGTACGCATTCCCGTTCACGTATCCCTCCCCGTGGGCGGCGCAGGTACAGATCATCCGGACCTGCCGGGCTCTGTGCGAACTGGGGGCTGCAACGTCTGTGGTCATGGCCGATCTGGCTGCTCCCGAGGACGAGTGCCTCGCTGCACACGGCGTTTCACCTCACCCGTTGCTCGAGTTGGTTCCTGTCTCGTGGTCGTCGAGGGGCCGTGCCCGCCGGGCGGAGCTGTT
>NZ_DBNHWK010000008.1:0-53397 GCF_057140465.1 Gaiella sp. | reverse complement strand
CACACCGTCGCCGTGGCGACGCTGTGCCGGGAGACGGCGCAGCTGCACCCGCGGCTGCGCGCCGACCTCCTGCTCGCCGGGGCGATCCTCCACGACGTCGGGCGCACGCGGGAGCTCGGACGGGGGCCCGCCTTCCGGCAGACGGAGGAGGGGCGGCTGCTCGGGCACGTCCACCTCGGCCTGCGGATGATCGAGGAGCGCGCCGCGGGCACCGATCCGGTCGTGCTCGCCGAGCTGCTGCACGTCGTCGCCTGCCACCACGACCGCGCCGCGGCGCGGACCGCGGAGGCGGCCGTCCTCTACCACGTGAACCAGCTCGACGCCCAGGCCTCGACGCGCCCGGTCGGCGACGACTGACGCTCGATGTCGGCGATCCTGGCGCTCGGCGCTGCGCTCGCGTGGGGCGCGGGGGACTTCCTCGGCGGCCTCTCGTCGCGCCGCGCGCACGTGCTCACCGTGCTCGCGGTCTCGCAGGTGGTGGGGCTCGCCGGCCTCGTCGTCTGGCTCCTGATCGCCCGCGACCCGTGGCCCGGGCTCGACGACGTCGCGCCCGCGGTGGGGGCCGGGCTCGCGGGCGCGATCGGGCTCGCCGCCCTCTACCGCGGGCTCGCGCTCGGAGCGATGGCGATCGTGGCGCCGATCTCGGCCGCGGCGCCGGTCGTTCCCCTCGCGGTCGACGCCGCGAACGGCTCGGTCCCGAGCGCCGTGCAGGCAGTCGGGATCCTCGCCGTGCTCACCGGCGTCGGCGTCCTCTCGCGCGAGCCCGGCTCGGGGCGGCGCCTGCGGGTCGCGGACGGCGCCGGCCTCGCACTCGTCGCGGCACTCGGGTTCGGCTTCTTCATCGTCGCGATCGACGCGGCCGCGGACGAGAGCGTCCCCTGGGCCGTCACCGTGGCGCGGGCGACCGCGAGCGTCCTCGTGATCCTGGTCGCCGTCGGTGTCCGGGTGACCCTTCGACCGCCGCGCCGGCTGCTGCCGCCGCTCGTCGCCGTCGGCTTCCTCGACGCTGGCGCCAACGCACTCGTCGCCGGTGCGACGACCGTCGGTGCGGCCGGGATCGTCGCCGTCCTCAGCTCCCTCTACCCGCTGACGACGATCGTCCTCGCGCGCCTGGTGCTCGGGGAGCGCGTCGATCGCCTCCGCCGGGCGGGCGGCGCCGTCGCGCTCTGCGGCGCCGCGCTCGTCGCCGCCGGCTGACGCCGCGCACGGGTCGTCAGACGTTGAAGCGCACGTTGAGCACGTCGCCGTCCTCGACGACGTAGCCCTTACCCTCCAGGCGCTGCTTCGCGTGGCGCGCCGCCTCGACGTGGGAGCCGTGCTCGAGGAGGTCGTCCCACCGGATCACCTCGCAGCGGATGAAGCCGCGTGCGATGTCGGAGTGGACCGACTCCGCCGCCTCGAGCGCCGTCTGCCCGCGGCGGAGCGTCCAGGCCCGGGCCTCCGTGTCGCCGACCGTGAAGAACGTGATCAGGTCGAGCGCCTCCTTGAGGCGGAGCACGACCTCCTCGAGCGCGGATCGCCGCCCCTCCCGGAACTCCGCCGCCTCCTCGTCGGGGAGCTCCGCGAGCTCCGCCTCCAGCGCGCAGTCGACACCGGCGGGGCCGTTCACGATCGCGATCACGGGCTTCGTCGTCAGCGGCTCGAGCTCCGCCGGGAGCTCGTCGGGCCAGTCCGCGAGCGAGCTCCCCGACTCGAGGTGTGCGAGCACGCGGCGGAGCTCCTCGACCTCGCGGCGCAGCGCCGGCTCGCCGGACTTCGCCTGCTTCTCGACGCGCTCCAGGCGGCGCTCGACGTGGTCGCGGTCGGCGACGAGCAGCTCCAGCTGCAACGTCTCGAGGTCACCGTCGGGGTCGGCCCCCTCCGAGAAGCCGTCCACGACCGCGAGCAGCGCGTCGACCTGACGCAGGTTCCCGAGGAGCTGCGGCCCGGTGCCGGGGACGTCGACGACGCGGATCGCCGCCGGTGTCACCTTCTGCGAGCCGACGAGCGCCGCGAGCCGGCCGAGCCGGTCGTCGGCGATCGTCGCCATGCCGACGTTGGGCTTCTCGGTCACCGACGCGTACGCGGTGATCTCCGCGCCCGCGTGGGTGAGCGCGTTGAACAGCGTCGTCTTGCCGGAGTTGGGCAGGCCGACGATGCCGACCTCGAGTGCCATGCCGGACGATCCCTAGAGGCCGAACCCGACGCTCGCCTCGCGCGCGTAGCGCTTGAAGTAGACGACCTGGGGAACGACGACGGTGAGGCGCCCGTCGTCGGTGTCGATCGCCAGCGTGCCCTGCGAGCCGGTGCTCAGCGTCTGCTCGACGGCCTCCGCCGTCTCGGGTGCGACGAGCGCACCGATGATCTGGCCGCCCTCGAACGCGAGCTCGATGCGGACGGAGTCAGCTACTGCCACGGGAGACCACCTCTGTGAGGACGCCGTGGACGGCGTCGGGATGGACGAAAGCGACCTCGAGCCCGAACAGCCCCGCGCGCGGCCGCTCGTCGACGAGCTCCGCCCCCGCCGCCGCGAGCTCCCGCAGGGCCTGGGACACGTCGTCGACCTCGTACGCGACGTGGTGCATGCCGGGGCCGCGGCGGGCGAGGAAGCGCCCGATCGGCGTGTCCTCCCCGGTCGGGGCGAGCAGCTCGATCCTGCTCCCTCCGACCCTGAGCGACACGGCCTCCGCCCCCTGCTCCTCGATCCGCTGGCGGTGCTCGAC
Organism: Gaiella sp.; assembly: GCF_057140465.1. Taxonomy (NCBI): domain Bacteria; kingdom Bacillati; phylum Actinomycetota; class Thermoleophilia; order Gaiellales; family Gaiellaceae; genus Gaiella; species Gaiella sp. Next base: position 50,695 of record NZ_DBNHWK010000008.1, on the reverse strand, counting down.
GGTGGCCGCGAACAGGCGTGCGTAGGTCGCGACCGCCTCGTCGAGGTCGGCCACCGCGAAGCCGATGTGGTGGACGCCGCGGGTCTCGGTCACGCCGGCGATGCTACCGGTGCGCGCGACGACGGCAGCGACGCGACGGTCGATGTGCTGCGCGACGACGCTCCGCAGCCTGCCCGCTACTCGTGGTCGGCGCCGGCGACGAGCCGGACGGTCCCGACCGTCTCCGCGGCGTGCGACTCGACCGCGACGTCGCCGAGCAGCTCCTTGAGCTCCTCGCCGTCGATCGTCTCCTTCTCGAGGAGCGCGTTCGCGAGCCGGTCGAGCGCGCCGCGATGCTTTCCGAGCAGCCGCATCGCCTCCTCGTACGCGTGGTCGGTGAGCCTCGCCTGCTCGGAGTCGCGCATCCGCTTCGTCTCCTCCGACAGGGCGTAGTTGTCCGCACGCATCGTGCGGGCGGCCGCGACCTCGGACATCCCGTACTCGAACACCATCCGCCGTGCGATGTCCGTCACCTTCTCGAGGTCGTTGGAGGCGCCGTTCGTGACACGACCGAAGACGAGCTCCTCCGCTGCCCGGCCGGCGAGCGCGACCTTCATCACGTCGAGGAACTCCTCCTTGGTGTGGAGGTAGCGGTCCTCGGTCGGCAGGTAGTAGGCGAGGCCGAGCGCGTCGCCGCGCCCGATGATCGTCACCTTCTGCACGGGCATCAGGTCGCCCATCAGATGCGCCATCAGCGCGTGTCCGGCCTCGTGGTAGGCGAGGATCCGCTGCTCCTTCTCGGTGACGATGCGGCGTTTCTGGAGCCCGGTGAGGACGCGCTCCATCGCCGCGTCGAAGTCGCCCATGTGTACCTGCCCGGCCCCGCGACGCGCGGCGAAGATCGCGGCCTCGTTGGCGATGTTCGCCAGCTCCGCGCCCGTGAGGCCGGCAGTCCGCCGCGCGAGCACCCCGAGGTCGACGTCGGACGCAAGCGGCTTCGACCGCGTGTGCACGCGCAGGATCGCCTCCCGCCCCGAGAGATCCGGCGGCGACACGTGCACCTGCCGGTCGAACCGCCCCGGCCGGAGGAGTGCGGGGTCGAGGTCCTGCAACCGGTTCGAGGCGCCCATCACGATCACGTCCTCCCGCCCTCCGAAGCCGTCGAGCTCGACGAGCAGCTGGTTGAGCGTCTGGTCGTGCTCACGGTGGAACCCCCCTCCCTGGCGTGCCGTCCCAACGGCGTCCAGCTCGTCGATGAAGACGATCGCAGGTGCGTTCTTCCGCGCCTCGGCGAAGAGCTTGCGGATCCGGGCGGCGCCGAGCCCGGCGAACATCTCCACGAACGCGGAGGCGCTCGACGAGTAGAAGTTCGCCCCGGACTCCTTCGCGATCGCCTTCGCGAGGAGGGTCTTGCCGGTCCCGGGCGGGCCGTAGAGGAGGATCCCCTTCGGGATGCGCGCGCCGAGCCGCGTGAAGCGCTTCGAGTCGCGCATGAACTCGACGACCTCCTCGAGCTCCTCCTTCGCCTCGTCGAGCCCGGCGACGTCGGACCAGGAGACGTTGTCGACCGAGTCCTTCTCGACCGGCGCGGGCTTCGTCCGCGGCACGGAGCGCACGGTCATCAGGAGGACGACGAGGATGGCGCCGAAGAACAGCAGCGGCATCCAGATGACGATCGTGTCCTGGATCTCTCCCCAGCTCACGTCTCTTCTATCGGCATGCCTCGGCGGTCCATGAGCCGGGGCCGCGCGTCCGGCTAGAGGCCCGCGAGCACGTCGTCCGTGCGGACGAACCGCACCCCGAGCTCCAGCCACTGCGCAATGCAGGCCGCGGCCCGCTCCTCCGAGATCGCCCGGGCCGCGTCCTCGACGAAGGTCACGGGATAGCCCCGGGCCCGCAGGCCGAGGATCGCGAAGTGGTCGCAGATGTCGGTCGCGAGCCCGAAGAGGACGACCTCACTCGGCGCGAGCGCCCGCAGCACCGCGTCGGTGTTCGGGTTGTCGAAGGCGTCGACCGACTTCTTGAGGAGGAGGATCTCGCGGTGGCCCCGGATCAGCTCGGCGACGGCCGTCGGGGGGAGCGGGTCGAGCCCGAGCACGACGGGGTCCGCCTGTTCGGTCTCGGGAACCCGCCGCGCTCCCGGCGTGCCGCGGAGGCAGTGCGGGGGCCACGTCACGTCGTAGTCGGGATCGAGCGAGATCTCCGCGTCGGAGAGCTCGTGGTCGTCCGCGGACGCGACGTGGACGATCCCGGCGTCGCGGGCCCAGCGCACGAGGCGCCCCATGTTCGCGAGCGTGTCCTCGGCGCCGGGGACGTAGAGCGCGCCTGACGGCAGGGCGAAGTCGACCTGGGTGTCTTCGTCCCAGAGGATGGGCCGGGGCTCGCTGCTCACGTCACGAGCTCCAGGCGCTCGTTCGACCGGAAGCGGCGGCCGGTCTTCGCGACCGGGCGGCCGTCCGCGAGCACGATGTCCGCCGTGAAGTCGTTCTCGCCGCGGATCAGCGAGGAGCCGACGCCGTACGCGTCGACCGGGACTCCCCGCTCCTCGAACGCCGCGATCTTCTCGACGGTGAACCCGCCGGAGACGACGATCTTGACGCGCTCGAAGCCGTCGGCGTCGAGGGCGTCGCGGACGCGGCGCACGAGACGCTCGTTCACGCCGCGTGGGTCGAAGTCGCCCATCTCGTCCCAGAGCGACCGGTCGACGAGCTGGCCGGAGGTGTCGAGGCGGACGCCCCACAGGCGCGGGCCGAGGGCACGGGCGACGGCGAGCGCCGTCTGCACGGAGTCGTTCTCGTAGTCGACGAGCACCGTGATCCGGAAGTCGTCCGGGGCCCACTCGGCGAACTTCGTCGCCGCGAGCACCGCGTTGCCGCCGTACGCCGCGATCAGCGAGTGCGGGACGGTGCCGACCCCGACGCCCCCCCACCACGACGCCTGCGCGTCGGAGGTGACGCCGATCGAGGCTCCGGCGATCGCGCCGGCGACGTACGCCGCGTACCCGTCTCCCGTCTGGACGCGGTGGTGATCGTGTCGCGCCGGCATGAAGATGATCGGCTTGCCGCGGGCCGCCTCGAGGACGCGGGTGACGTTCGACGCGACGAGCGTGCGGCGCGCGAGGACGCCGAGGTACACGGTCTCGAGGTGCGCGAACAGCGTGTAGTCGCCCTCGATCGTCATCACCGTCTCCCAGGGCTCGACACGGTCGCCGTCGTGGAGCGCGTGCACCGTGAGCGCGTCCCAGTCGTGGGAGCAGAGCGTGAGGATCGCGATCGCCTCGTCCATCCCGCCGAGCAGCGCCCGGTTCCGCTGGAAGACCTGCATCACGACCCGTGGATGGCGCTCGTCGCGCAGGAGCGCCGACCGCGTGTGGTTGAAGTAGGCGTCGCTGTAGTAGCCGTCGCGCATCTTCTCGACCGGCAGGTCGAAGACCTCCGGCGGCAGGCGCGTCCCCCGTACCCGGGAGGGCGCGAGGCTCACCCCACGGCCTCCTCGTCCATCGACCGGGCCTCGGCCTCGAGACACGCCCCGAGTGCCGCCTCCGCGACCGCGAGCTGCTCGTCGGTGGGCTCGGCGGTGGAGAGCCGGCGCTGCAACTCGTGCCCCGGCAGGGTGAGGGCCCGTGCGACCGGGTTCCCCGGATGCCGGCTCATCCACGCGAACACCTCCACCGACACCCCCATCGCGCCGACGGCGCCCGCGATGCGCGCGAGCCCACGGCTGCGCGCGGGGGCGCGCGAGGCGAGCGCGCTCGCCGCCGCGGAGCTGACGAGCAGGGGGCCGAGGAGATGCGAGCCGCACCGGTCGTGCTCCTTCGGTGCCGGCTCGCCCCCGCGCTCGTAGGTCCCGATCGAGACGTGCTCGGCTCCGTGGTAGCGCGTGAGCTCGCCGCCGCGGAGGGCGATCGCCGCCGGTACGAGCGACGCGACAGCGGCGATCGACTCGCGTGCGAGCGCCGAGAACGGCGACCGACGGGCAGCCGCGGCGGCGGCGGACCCCGCGACGACCGCGACCGCGACGGCGGGGCGCTCGAAGGGGAACCGCACCTCCGGCAGGGCGCGTCTGACGTCCGGGAGCAGCGCGAGCGACTCCGCGATCCGCAGCGGGCCGCGGACGAACGGGGTCTGCACGCCCGGCGCCAGACGGCGCTTGCGGCCGGACGCCGTGCGGATCGTCCCGGCGTCGTCGCGGATCGCGACCGCCCAGCACGTCGGCCCGTGGACGAGCACGCCGTTCTGCAGCGCCATACCGCCGAGGCGCAGCCTCTCCATTCCGCAGAGGGTACCGTCACGGCGATGGAGGTCGGGTCGGTGCTCGCGCTGATCGCCGCCGCGGGCGGAGATCCGCTCACCCTCGTCGGCATCGGCGGCCACGGGGGCGCCGGGAAGACGACGCTGGCGCGCGCGATTCCGGGAGCGCAGATCGTCTCGACGGACGAGTTCTGGGACGGGCGGGACTTCGACCTCGGTCGTCTTCGCGACGAGGTCGTCGAGCCCCTGCGCAGGGCGGAGCCCGCCCGGTTCGCCTCCTACGACTGGGCGCTCGGCGCCCCCCGCGGGGCCCGGACGGTCACCCCGTCCGGCGTCGTCGTCGTCGAGGGTGTCTGCGCACTGCACCGCGACCTGCGCGACGCGTACGCGGTCAGGGTGTGGGTCGACGCACCGTACGAGGTGCGGCTGGCACGCGGCGTCGCCCGCGACGGCGAGGAGGCGCGCCGTACGTGGATCGAGCGGTGGATCCCGTCGGAGGAGCGGTACGTCCGGCGGGACGACCCGGTCGCGTGCGCGCACCTCGTGGTCGACGGCACCGGGCCGCCGCCGTCACCCGCCGAGCCCGTCCGGGCCTGACCGGTCGCCGGCCGCCCGCCGCAGGCCCTGCTGGAGCGCAGCGGAGGCCGGCCCGCGTTCGAGCGGTGCCCCGTCGACCTCGATCACCGGCATCACCTCGCGGACCGACGACGACGTGAACGCCTCGTCGGCCGACCGCAGCCGTGCGATCGGGTACGCACCCTCGGCGACCGAGAAGCCGAGACCGCCGGCGAGCTCGATCAGGGTCGCCCGCGTCTCGCCGGCGAGGATCCCGAGGTCGAGCGCCGGGGTCAGGAGCGTCGATCCCTCACGCCACCAGACGTTCGTGACGGGGCCCTCGAGCACGATCCCGTCCGGGTCGACGAACACGGCGTCGTCGCCGCCGCGACGCTTCGCCTCGGCCTCTGCGGCCATGTTGACCGCGTAGCTCGTCGACTTCGTCCCCTCGAGCAGCCAGGGCTCGGAGCGCCGCGGCACGAGCAGGGAGACGAGCCGCACACCGCGGCTCCGCGCCGCCTCGATCCACTCGGGGATCGGCGTCGCGACGACGAGCGCGAGCGGCGGCCCGCCGGGCGGGCCAGGTGTCCAGGTGATCCGCACTGCGCAGTCCGGCACGCCCGCTGCGTCGACCACCTGCTCGACCAACCGCTCCAGCTCCGCACGCTCCGGCTCGGGGAGCCCGAGCCGGGCGGCGGACACCGCGATCCGCGCGACGTGCTCGTGCAGGCGGAACGGCCGTCCGGCGTAGACGCGGAGCGTCGAGAAGGCCGCCCGCCCCCTCGCGAACCCCTCGTCGTCGGCGCGAAGGACGGGCGCCGACGGATCGACGAGGCCACGGCCGGAGACGGCGACGGCGAGCGGCGTCATCGGGCCTCGACCCCGGCCAGCGGCGCGCCCACCGCACGGAGCAACGGCGCCGCCTTCGTCAGCGACTCCTCCACCTCGTCGACCGGGTCGGAGTCCCAGACCACTCCGCCACCGACCCAGAGGTGCACGCGGCCGTCGACGACCGCGAACGTCCGGATCGTCAGGGCGAGCTCCACGTCACCGTTGCCGTGCACGCGCCCGAGCGCGCCCATCGAGGCGCCGCGACCGACCGGCTCGAGGCCGGCGATGAGGTCGACGGCGGCGATCTTCGGCGCGCCGGTGACCGACCCGCCCGGGAACGTCGCCTCGAGCAGGTCGGCGAGCCCGACCCCCGGGCGCAGTCGCCCCTCGACGGTGGACACGAGGTGCTCGACGCCGACGAGCCGCCGCGGCGCGAGCAGCTCGGGCCACCGCACCGTGCCCGCCCGGCACACGCGCGAGAGGTCGTTTCGCTCGAGGTCGACGATCATCACGTGCTCGGCGGCGTCCTTGGCGGAGGCCCGGAGCTCGGCGCGTCCCCCGATCGGCCGCGTGCCCTTGATCGGCATCGTCCACACGCGGTCGCCTCTCCGTGCGAGGAACAGCTCCGGGGAGGCGGAGACGATCGCCCATGTGTCGCCACGGAGCACGCGCCACGCGTCGTCGGCGAACGGCAGGCCGCTCGTCCGCGTCAGCGCTCGGAGGCGGGAGGCGAGTGCAGCCGGGTCGCCGGTGAACGGGGCCGAGAGGTGCTGTACGAGGTTGACCTGGTAGACGTCGCCGGCCGCGATCGCGGCCCGGACGGCCTCGACGGCGAGGCCGTACTCCGCCGCGGTCCACGTCCGCTCCCAGTCGCCGATCGCGTACGCGCCGCCCACCGGGACGTCACCGCCTCCGGCGGCGTCCGGCCGCACGACGCAGGCGGCGAGGGGGAGCCTGCAGGGCTCGGGCGGCGGCGGTGTCGCCCCCCGCCGGATCGCCCCCGACAGCCCGTACCCGAGGAAGAGATCGGCGACGAGCTCCTCGCCGCCGCGGCGGAAGAAGCCCTGTGACGCGAGCCACTCCTCGATCCGCCCGAAGGCGTCCTGCGGCTCCCACAGCTCCAGCACGGGCCGAGCCTACCGCGCGGGCGGCCCGGCACGACGCCGGCCGGCGCGGGTCGCCCCGTTCACTCGCCCGTCGCTGCGCGCGCGGCGCGGAAGCGTCGGATGAGCGCGTTCGTCGACGAGTCGTGCGCGAGCGTCGGCTCGTCGACCGACGTGAGCTCGGGCACGATCCGCGCCGCCAGCTCCTTCCCGAGCTCGACACCCCACTGGTCGAAGGAGTTCACGTCCCAGACAGCGCCCTGGACGGCGACGGCGTGTTCGTAGAGCGCGACGAGGGCACCGAGGGAGAAGGGGGTCAGCCGCTCCAGGAGCAGTGTCGTCGAGGGACGGCCGCCGGGGAACGTGCGGTGGGCGACGAGCTCGTCCGGCACCCCGGCGGCGCGAGCCTCGTCCGCGGTGCGTCCGAAGGCGAGCGCCTCGCCCTGCGCGACGAGGTTCGCGATCAGCAGCTCGTGCTGGCCGCCGAGCGGGTTGAGGCTGGTGCAGCAGGCGATCAGGTCGCACGGCACGACGACCGTCCCTTGGTGCAGGAGCTGGAAGAAGCTGTGCTGGCCGTTCGTGCCCTGCTCCCCCCACACGACCGCCGCCGTGTCGTAGTCGACCGCCGCGCCGGACGTCGTCACGCCCTTGCCGTTCGACTCCATCACGAGCTGCTGCAGGTAGGCGGGGAAGCGCCGCAGGTACCTGTCGTACGGGACCACCGCCGTGCTGCGCGCGCCGAGGAGGCCGTTCCACACGCCGATCAGCCCCATCAGGACGGGGAGGTTCCGCTCGAGCGGGGCCTCGAGGGTGTGGACGTCCATCGCGTGGTACCCGTCGAGCAGCTCACGGAACCGGTTCGGGCCGATCGCGATCATCGTCGAGAGCCCGATCGCCGACGGGAGCGAGTAGCGGCCGCCGACCCAGTCCCAGAACCCGAAGGTCGCGGCCGGGTCGATCCCGAATGCGGCCACGGCGGGGAGGTTCGTCGACACGGCGACGAAGTGGCGCGCGACCGCCTCGTCGCCGAGCGCGTCGACGAGCCAGGCCCGCGCGCTCCGCGCGTTCGCCATCGTCTCCTGCGTCGTGAACGTCTTCGAGCAGACGACGAACAGCGTCTCCGCCGGGTCGAGGTCGCGCAGCTGCTCGGCGAGGTCGGACGGGTCGACGTTGGACACGAAGCGCACGGTCAACGAGCGACTCGCGTAGGCGCGGAGGGCGTCGTACGCCATCTCCGGGCCGAGGTGGGAGCCCCCGATCCCGATGTTGACGACGTTCCTGATCGCCCGCCCGGTGACGCCGCGCCAGGCGCCCGACCGCACCTCGTCGGCGAGCGCCGCCATGCGGTCGAGCACGGCGTGGACCTCGGGGACGACGTCGCGGCCGTCGACGACGAGGGACGCGTCGCGCGGGAGCCTGAGGGCGACGTGGAGCGCGGGCCGATCCTCGCTGACGTTCACGTGCGCGCCCGAGGCCATCGCCCGGAGGAACGCCGGAACACCCCGCTCCCGGGCGAGCGCGACGAGCAGCCGTACCGTCTCGTCCGTGATCCGCTGCTTCGAGACGTCGAGGTGGAGCCCGACCGCCGTGACGGTGAGACGATCGCCACGCCCGGGGTCGGCCGCGAACAGGTCGCGCAGCCCGACCGACCCGAGTTCGTCGCGGTGACGCTCGAGCGCCCGCCAGGCGTCGCTCTGCCGCAGGGGAGGCGGGGAGATCGTCATGCACGCCATCTTGGCGGCTCGACGCCTTGCCTGCAGCCGCGACCGGTGCGGCCGCTACGGTCCCCTCGATGGACGCGGAGCACGAGAAGCGGCTCGCGGCGGAGGCCGCGGCGCAGCTCGTCGAGGACGGGACGACGATCGGCCTCGGGACGGGGTCGACGGTCTCCCTCTTCCTCCCGCTCCTCGCCGCGCGCGGGCTCGAGCTGCGCTGCGTGGCGACGTCGCTGCGCACCGAGGAGGAGGCGAAGGCCCTCGGGCTCTCGGTGGAGCCGTTCACGGGCGTCGAGGCGCTCGATCGCCTCGACCTCGCGGTCGACGGGGCCGACCAGATCTCGCGCGAGGGCTGGGTGGTCAAGGGCAACGGCGGGGCGCACACCCGGGAGAAGGTGGTGGCGGCCGCCGCCGACCGCTTCCTCGTGATCGCCTCGTCGGACAAGCGCGTCGAGCGCCTCCGCCCACCGATCCCGCTCGAGCTCCTGCCGTACGGTCTCGCGGCGACCCTCCGTCGACTCGACCTCGTCTCGCTTCGCGACCTGCCCCCGAGCCCCGACGGCAACGTGATCGCCGACTACCACGGCGACGTGGACGACCCGGCGCGGCTCGCGACGGCGCTGTCCACGGTGCCCGGCGTCGTCGAGCACGGGCTCTTCCCCCCTTCGCTCGTGACGGAGATCCTCGTCGGCTGCGGCGACGCCGTCGAGCGCACGAGGCCGTCCGAGTAGGCTCGATCCGATGAGTGCGGTCGAGGACGGGAGGAGCGCGATGACGACGGAGCCGCCGCTGCAGCTGGGAATGGTCGGTCTGGGCCGCATGGGGGGGAACCTCCTGCGCCGCGCCATGCGCCACGGCCACGCAGGTGTCGCCCACGACGTGAGCGCGGAGGCCGTCGAGCGCCTCGCGGCGGACGGGGCAGTGCCGGCGCTCACCGCCACCCAGCTCGTCGCGGCACTCGACCCGCCCCGGGCGGTCTGGTTCATGGTTCCCGCCGGCGAGGCCACCGAGCGCGCGATCGGCGCCGTCGCCCAGCACCTCGAGCCGGGCGACGTCGTCATCGACGGCGGCAACACCCACTACCCCGACGACATCCGCCGTGCCGGCGCGCTCGCCGAGCGGGGCATCGAGTACCTCGACGTCGGGACGAGCGGCGGGGTCTGGGGCCTCGAGCGCGGCTTCTGCCTCATGATCGGGGGCTCTCGCGCCGCCTTCGAGCGCCTCGAGCCGATCTTCCGCTCCCTCGCGCCCGGCGTCGCCGCGGCCGACCGTACGCCCGGGCGCACCGGGGAGCCCGCGGACGAGGAGGAGGGCTACCTGTACTGCGGGCCCGTGGGCGCCGGGCACCTCGTGAAGATGGTGCACAACGGGATCGAGTACGCCCTGATGGCCGCCTACGCCGAGGGCCTGGACGTCCTCCGGCACGCCGACGTCGGGCTCGCGGACGAGCGTGCCGGCGCCGAGACGGCGCCGCTCGAGCATCCGGAGCGCTACCGCTACGAGCTCGACCTCCCGGCGATCGCCGAGGTCTGGCGCCGCGGCAGCGTCGTCGGCTCGTGGCTCCTCGACCTGACGGCGGCGGCCCTCCACGAGTCGCCCTCGCTCGAGGGCTTCGCAGGCCGCGTCGCCGACTCCGGCGAGGGTCGGTGGACGTCGATCGCCGCGATCGAGGAGGGCGTGCCGGCGCCGGTGCTGACGGCGGCGCTCTACGCGCGCTTCGCGTCGCGTGACGCGGACGCGTTCGGGAACCGGGTGCTGTCGGCGATGCGCAGCCGCTTCGGCGGCCACCGGGAGACCGCCGGCTGAACGGCCTCGCCGTCGAGGTCCTCGCGGACGCGGACGCGGTGGCGGCGCGGGGCGCGGCGCTGATCGCCGCCGAGGCGCGGGCCGCTGTTGCCGAGCGCGGCCGCTTCGCACTGGCCCTCAGCGGCGGCCGCACTCCGTGGGCGATGCTCTCGCTGCTCGCGTCCGACGACGTCCCCTGGCAAGCCGTGGACGTGTTCCAGGTCGACGAGCGCGACGCCCCCGACGGGCATCCCGAGCGCAACCTCACGCACCTCCGCGCCGCGCTCGGGCCCGGTGTGCGGATCCACCCGATGCCCGTGCAGGGCGACCTCGACTCCGCGGCCGCCGCGTACGGCGCGCTCCTGCCGGAGACGCTCGACCTCGTGCAGCTCGGTCTCGGAGCGGACGGCCACACGGCGTCGCTCGTGCCCGGCGACCCGGTGCTCGACGTCGTCGACCGTCCGGTGGCGGTCACGGGGCCGTACCACGGCCGCCGACGACTCACGCTCACGCTCCCGACGCTCGCCGGGGCCCGACTCGTGCTGTGGGTCGTCACCGGGAGGGACAAGGGCGACGCGCTCCGCCGCCTGCGCGCGGGCGACGTCTCGATCCCGGCGACCCGCGTGCGTGCGCGGAGGCAGCTGCTCCTCGCCGACCGGTCCGCGGCCGAGAGCCGGCCCTAGGCCTCCCGTCCGCCGAGGGCCGCGGCGACGTGGCGGAAGACCGCGACCCCGTCCTCGAGATCGTCGATCGCGACGCGCTCGTCAGCGGAGTGGACGAGCCGGGCGGCCAGGTCGACGCCCATCGCACGCAGCGGGAAGAAGCCGTACGCGACCGTGTCGAACGCCTCCCGCACGTAGTGGCTGTCGGTGAAGCCCGCCATCACGACCGGGACGAGCCTGGCGCCGGGCTCGACGGCGTCGACCCAGCCCTGCAGGGCGTGCCAGAGCGCCGTGTCGGTGGGGGACATCGACCCGCCGATGCGCTCCGCCTCGATCCACTCGAGCTCCCACTCACCGTCGCCGAGTGCGGCCCGGAGGAGCGGCTCGAGGTCCGCGGGGCCCTGCCCGGGGAGCATGCGACAGTCGACCGTGATCTCGCACACGGCCGGCACGACGTTCCGCTGTCGCGACGCCTCGATCATCGTCGGGGACAGGGTCAGGGAGAGCACCGGCTCCACCAGCTCGGCGGCGAGCGGGTGGAGCGCGTGCGCGCGCTCGAGCGCGAGGTCGGGCGGCGGCGCCTCGCCGAGGACCTCCTCGAGGAACCGGCGCATCGGCGGCATCAGCGCCTTCGGCGGGTCGAGGCGGGCGAGCGCGTCGAGGACGGGCGCCGCCTTGAGGAGCGCATTGTCCGCGATCGACGGGATGGAGGCGTGCCCCGCCCGGCCCCGGACGCGGAGGACGAAGGGCGCGGTGAGCTTCTCGCCGACGCAGCAGAGGTAGAAGACGCGGCCGCCGAAGGTGCAGCGCTCACCTCCGCCCTCGTTCAGCGCGAAGTCCGCGCGCACGTGACCAGGGTGCTCGCGCGCGAGCCAGGACATCCCGTAGTCCTGGCCGACCTCCTCGTCGGCGTGCAGGACGAGGAGGAGGTCACCGGCCGGGGTGAAGCCCTCGCGCGCGAGCGACGCGAACGCGACGGCGGCGGCGGCGACGTGCCCCTTCATGTCGAGGGCGCCGCGCCCCCACACCTCGCCGTCGACGACGTCGCCCGACCACGGGCTCGTGCGCCAGTCCTCCGGGTCGGCACACACCGTGTCGGTGTGGGCCATCAGCAGCAGGGAAGGCCCGTCGCCTGCCCCGGGCAGGCGGGCGACGAGGCTCGCCCGGTCCGGCACCTTGCCGACGAGCTCGGCGTCGACTCCACTCCGCGCGAGGTACTCCCGGAGGCACTCGGCGGCCAGCGTCTCGTTCCCCGGGGGGTTGACGGTGTCGAGCCGGAGCAGCTCCCGGAGGAGCGCCACGACCTCGTCGCGGTAGGTCACGCCTGTGCGGTCCCGGTGGGCGCCGGCGCCGGTGCCACGAGGTCGCTCGCTCTCGGCGCGTCGACGGTCTCCGCGTCGTGGCCCGTCACGCACCCAGCATACTGCGGCACGGTGTCCGATCTCTTCGACGACGCGGCACGGGAGCAGGCGAGCCTGATCGCCCCGCTCGCCCAGCGACTTCGCCCGCGGACGCTCGACGAGCTCGTCGGACAACAGCACGTCCTCGCACCGGGGTCGGCGCTCCGGCGTGCGATCGAGGACGACCGGCCGCCGTCGATGATCCTCTTCGGGCCTCCGGGCGTCGGCAAGACGACGCTCGCGCGCATCGTCGCCGAGCGGACCGGCGCGGAGTTCGAGGAGCTGTCGGCGGTCTCCGCCAGGGTCGACGACGTCCGCGCGGTGATCCGGCGCGCCCGCGACCGCCTGGGCGGCAACGCGCGGCGCACGATCCTCTTCATCGACGAGATCCACCGGTTCGACAAGCGGCAACAGGACTCCGTGCTCCACGCCGTCGAGGAGGGCGTGGTGACCCTGATCGGGGCGACGACCGAGAACCCGTACTTCGAGGTGAACGACGCCCTGCTCTCCCGCTGCACGGTGATCGAGCTCCAGCCGCTCGGCGAGGGGGAGCTCCGCGTGATCGTCGAGCGCGGCGCCGTCGTCCTCGGGGCGGAGGTCGGCGCGGGGGTCGTCGACGAGATCGCACGGGTCGCGGGCGGCGACGCGCGCACCGCCCTGTCGACGCTCGAGCTGGCGGTGGAGACCGCACGCGCGGTCGCGGGCCCCGTCACGCGCGACCACGTCGCGGACGCGGCGCGCAAGCGCCCGCTCCGCTACGACCGGGCGGGCGACCGTCACTACGACCTCGCGTCGGCGTTCATCAAGTCGATGCGAGGAGGCGACCCGGACGCCGCCGTCTACTACCTCGCGGTGATGCTCGAGGCCGGAGAGGACCCGCGCTTCATCGCGCGCCGGATGGTGATCCTCGCCTCCGAGGACGTCGGCAACGCCGACCCGCGCGCCCTGCTCGTCGCGGTCGCGGCCGCCCAGGCACTCGAGCACGTCGGTCTGCCCGAGGCGCAGCTCAACCTCGCCCAGGCGGCGATCTACCTCGCGCGGGCCCCGAAGTCGAACGCGTCGGCCACGGCGATCTGGGGCGCCCGCGCGGAGGTACGCCGGGACGGAGCAAAGCCCCCTCCCGCGGTGCTGCGCGATGCGCACTACGCCGGCGCCGCGAGTCGCGGGCACGGCGTCGGCTACGTGTCGCCCCACGAGGACACCGCTCGGTCGGGCGTCGACCACCTGCCCGACGAGCTCCAGGGACGGACCTACTATCGTCCGTCGGGAAAGGGCGAGGAGCAGGAGGAGGTGTAGGAGCTGTCGATTCTGGTCGGTGACCGGGCCCCGGACTTCGATCTCGAGGAGACGTACCAGCGACGCGTGCGGCTCGCGGACTTCCTCGGGCGGCGCAACGTGCTGCTGGTCTTCCACCCGTTCGCGTTCACCGCCGTGTGCACGGAGGAGGCCCTCGACCTCCAGGAGAACCTCGCCTCCTTCGATGCCGCGGAGACCGACGTCGTGTTCGTCTCGTGCGACACGTCGGCTGCGCGCCAGGCATGGCGCCGTCAGCTCGGAGCCACCTACACGTTCGCCTCCGACTTCTGGCAGCACGGCGCCACCGCCCGGGCGTACGGCGTCTTCGACGAGACGACCGGCGCCGCCGTCCGCGGAACGTTCCTGATCGACAAGGAGGGCACGGTCATCTGGTCGCTCGTCAAGGACGCGGACACGCGGCGGGCGGAGATGGTGCCCGAGACGCTCGAGACGCTCGAGGGTGACGCCGGCTGAGCCGCACGCGTCACCGACTCACCCCCGCGACGATGCCGACACCGACCCGGCACGGGTGCTCGCGTACGGTGCCGGTAGGGGGGTCGAATCCCCCAAGGGGGCGCGTGGACCCGGTCGGCGGCGATGCGCATGCGTGACGAGGGGCGGGTGCTCGCCCTCTCCGCCTGGGGCCGCGAAGACGCACCCCGCGTCGTCTGCCTCCACGGCGTCACCGGGCACGGGGAGCACTTCCGGCTGCTCGCCGAGGACTGGCTCGCGGACGACTACCGCGTCCTCGCACCCGACCTGCTCGGCCACGGGCGCTCACCGCACGAGCCGCCCTGGTCGATCGACGCCCACCTCGCGTCGATCGACGCGACGGTCGGCAGCGCACCCGGGGCGTGGATCGGTCACTCGTTCGGCGCCCGCCTCGCATTCGAGCTCGCCGCCCGCGTCCCCGATGCGGTGACACGGCTCGTGCTGCTCGACCCGGCGATCCTCCTCCCGCCCCACGTCGCGCACTTCGCCGCCGACAACGCGCGCCGGGATCGGGTCTACGCGTCCTTCGACGAGGCGCTCGACCGCCGCTACGAGGAGAGCCAGCTCCACGGAGCGCCTCGCGAGCTGCTCGAGACGGAGCTCCGCCGCCACCTCGTCACCGGAGACGACGGTCGATGGCGGTACCGGTACTGCCAGGCGGCCGTCGTCGCCGCCTACGGGGAGATGGCCTCCCGGCCGCCGGCGTTCGAGCTCGTCCGGATCCCGACCCTGCTCGTGCTCGGCGAGAGGAGCTACCTCCGGTACGACCACCTGCTCGACGCGCATCGCGATGCCCTCGGCGAGCTGCTCACCGTCGTCCGCGTGCCGGGCGGGCACACGGTGCTGTGGGACGCGCTCGAGGAGACCGCGGCGGAGATCGCCCGGTTCCTCGCCCCCCCGGCCTAGCTCACGCCACGTACTCGTCGGCGATCGAGAGCGCCTCGTCGAGGACGGCGATGCCCTCCTCGGCCTCCTCCCGCGTGATCGTGAGCGGCGGCACCACCATCACCACGTTCCAGTGCGTCATCAGGTACAGGCCCTGCTCGAGCGCCGCCTTCGCGAGCCGCGCGACCGGTGCCGCCGCCTCACCCGAGGCGTTGAACGGGACGAGCATCTCCCTCGTCTCGCGGCTCTTCACGAGCTCGATGCCCCAGAAGCAGCCGCGGCCACGGACCTCACCGATCGACGGATGGCGCTCCTGCAGCCCCGCGAGCGCGTCGGCGAACCAGTCGCCCATCGCCGCGGCGTTCTCGACGACGCCCTCCTCCCGGAAGGCCTCGATCGAGGCCACGGCCGAGGCGCACGCGAGCGGGTGGCCGGCGTACGTGAGCCCGCCGGGGAAGAAGCGGTCGCGGACGCCGTCGATGATCTCGCCGCGCGCGATCATCGCGCCGATCGGAACGTAGCCGGAGTTGATGCCCTTGGCGACGGTGATGATGTCCGGGACGACGTCCCAGTGGTCGCAGGCGAACCACTTCCCGGTGCGACCGAAGCCGGCCATCACCTCGTCGAGGATCAGCAGGATCCCGTGCCGGTCACAGACCTCGCGGATCGCCTGCAGGTAGCCGTCGGGCGGGACGATGATCCCGTTCGTGCCCGTGACCGTCTCGAGGATCACGGCGGCGACGGTGTGCGCCCCCTCGTACTCGAGGATCTCCTCCAGGTGCGGCGCGCCGGTGCACACGGGGCACGGGTCGGGGTGCCCGGCCGGGCACCGGTACGTGTACGGGTCGAACATGCGCACGACGCCGGGCATCCCGGGCTCGACGGCCCATCGCCGCGGGTCGCCCGTCAGCGTCACGGCGCCGTTGGTCGCCCCGTGGTACGAGCGGTAGCGGGCGATGATCTTGTGCCGTCCCGTCGCGAGCCGGGCGAGCTTGATCGCGTTCTCGTTCGCCTCCGCGCCCCCGTTCGTGAAGAACGAGACCGAGAGGTCGCCGGGCGTGACCTCGGCGAGCAGGCGTCCGAGTCGTGATCGCGACTCGCTCGCCATCGGTGGGCCGATCGTGCAGAGCTGGTCGGCCTGCTCCTTGATCGCCGCGATGATCTTCGGGTGCTGGTGCCCGATGTTCACGTTCACGAGCTGGGAGGCGAAGTCGAGGTAGCGCTTCCCGTCGTAGTCCCAGAAGTGGCGACCCTCGGCGCCGGCGACCGGGATCGGGCTCACCTGACTCGGCACCGACCACGAGTAGAGGACGTACTCCTTGGCGTCGGCGACGATCTCCGCGCCGAGGTTGGGATTGGTCTCGATCGTCGCCATCGTGTCGCTCCTTCCCGTCGCTCGTCAGCACGATCCTAGCCTCCGTCCGGGGTGATCGCCCCGCCGCGACCATGTCGTCGAGGAGGGGCGTGGGGCCTATAGTCCCGGGATGCGACGCCATCGCATGCCGCTGCTCGCGACCGCGGTGCTCGCGGCCGCCGCCCTGTCGGCCGCGGTCGTCGTCGTCGTCGCGCGCGGCGGCGAGCCGTCGGTGACGCCGGAGGCGTTCCTCGACGAGGTGCACGCCGTGTGCACGGAGTACGGCGAGCGACTCGACGAGATCGCGCCGCCCGTCGACCTCTCCTCCCCGGGGGCCGTCTACGAGTCGCTCGGCGCGGCACTGCCGCTGCTCCGCGAGCAGGCCGCCGCGGTGCGCTCGCTCGAGACGCCGCCGTCGCTGCGATCCGACCTCGAGGAGTTCTTCGTTCTCACGGACCGCTCGCTCGTCGAGCTCAAGGACGCCTACGACGCTGCGGGCGAACGTGCCCTCTACCCGATGGCCGTCTCGCTCTCGCGCTTCGAGAAGGTGCGCGACGACGCCAAGCGCGTGGCGCGCCAGATCGGCTTCGACTGCTGAGCGGCCCGCCTACGCGTCGCGCACGACGGCGATCGCCTCGATCTCGATCTCGAGCTCCGGGAGCGCGAGCGACCCGACCTCGACGATCGTGTCCGCGGGGTACGGCGGGGTGAACCACCGGCCGCGCAGCTCCACGATCTTCGGGAAGTTCGCCATGTCGGTGAGGAAGATCGTCACCTTCACGACATCGGCGAGGCTGGAGCCGCCGGCCTCGAGCACCCGCGCGAGGTTGCGGAACGTCTGCTCCGCCTGCGCATCGAAGTCGCCGGCGCCCACGATCGTGCCGTGCTCGTCGATCGCCGCCTGACCGGAGACGAGCAGGAGCTCGCCGACCCGGAATCCCTGCGAGAGACGGAACGGCTCGTATGGGTCGGGGTCGAGACGGATCTGCTCGACGTCCATCTGGCCTCCCTGTTCGAAGGTAGGTGCGGGGAGGCGGCCGACCGCCTCCCCGCGTCACCGGTGGTCTCAGCCGCGCAGCGGGATCGCGTACGAGGGCATCGGCGCCCCGGTCGCACCGCGGAGCTTCAGCGGCATCCCGAGGAACGCGAACTCGTACTGCTTCTCGGCGGCGATCTCCTGCATGTCGCAGACCTCGATGATCTGCGCGCCCGCCGTCGCGAACATGTAGGCGTGCACCGGGAGGAACACCTCGGGCTCCTCGGAGGGGAGCACCTCGAGGCCGATCGTGTCACCGGCGATGCACATCGCACCGGCCTCCTCGCACAGCCACTTGGCCGCATCGAGCCCGATGCCCGGCGGGTTCACGAGGTAGCCGTCGAAGTCGGGCCACACGCTCATGCGCCCGGTGCGGACGAGGACGACGTCGCCCTTGCGCAGCTCGACGCCCTGCTTGGCGACCGTGTCCTGCAGGTCCTTGGGGGTGATCGCGTACGAGTCGTCGAGGTTGTCGACGCCGTGCATCCCGGCGACGTCGAGGAGCACGCCGCGTGCGATCACCGGCGGGTACTTCTCGAGCCCGCCCTTGTTCCAGAGCCGGCTGCCGAGGTCCTTGTCGGCCTCCCACCCGTTCCAGAACTTGCCGTAGAAGCCGAGGTGGTTGAGCGTGTCGATGTGCGTGCCGCAGTGCGTGTACATGTGGATCGAGTCGCCGCAGTACGAGTACTTCTCGTGGACATGGCTGCCGATGCCCGAGAGGTTGTCGTTCACCGACCCCTGCGGCGTGTGGGTCATCCAGATCTCGTACTTCGGGTCGCCGGCGGCCACCCATGACGGCATGCCGATGAAGTACTCGACGTTCAGGTCGAACACGTGGCGCCCGTCGAGGTGGTCGAGGATCGCAGCGTTCGTCTCCGGCGTGATCCAGTTCAAACGCCCGATCTCGTCATCGGGGCCCCACGGGCTCTTCGAGACCTTCACGCCGTCCTGCTCGAGGATCGGCTCG
The DNA here is from genome assembly GCF_057140465.1 of Gaiella sp. NCBI lineage: Bacteria > Bacillati > Actinomycetota > Thermoleophilia > Gaiellales > Gaiellaceae > Gaiella > Gaiella sp. The sequence continues at coordinate 32,385 of NZ_DBNHWK010000008.1, read as the reverse complement.
GGAACCAGGTCGTCCGCCATCGGAGCACCTCCGTGGTCGCGTGGTGGGGAAGCCCTCCGAGCCTAAACCATCGCGTCGGGCGGCGACGCACGCTTTGCGAGGAAGATCGCCGAGTAGTCGCGCGACCCGTGGCCGAGCGCCTGTGCGCGCCGGTACTCGGCGAGCGCCGACTCGGCGACGCTCGGCTCGATCCCGACCGTCGCGGCGAGCGCGACCGCCAGCTCGAGGTCCTTGGCGAGCAGGTCGAGCGCGAACAGGGGATGCCAGTCCCGCGACGACGGGTGCGCCTCGTCCGCCCCCGCCAGCGGGAAGCGGGTCCGCAGCACGCGGGAGTCCCCGGTCGACGCCGCCATCAACGCGAACAGCGTCGCCGCGTCGATGCCCTCGCGTTCGGCGATCGCGCACGCCTCCGCGACCGCGGCCATCGTCACGCCCGCGACGAGGTTGTTGCAGAGCTTCGCCGTCTGGCCCGCGCCGTGCCCGCCGACGAGCACGACGTGCCGCCCGAACGCCTCGAGGAGCGGGCGCGCACGGGTGAACGGCTCCTCGCGCCCGCCGACCATCACGGTCAGCGTCCCGTCGGTCGCTCCGTGCGGCCCGCCGCTGACCGGGGCATCGAGGACGTCGAGCCCCGCCGGCTCGAGCGTGTCGGCGAGCTCGCGCGCGAGCTCGGGGGGGCCGGTGGAGAGGTCGACGAGGAGGGCTCCCGGTGACGCGCCCGCGGCGAGGCCGGACGCACCCAGCCACACCTCGCGGACGATCGCGGGCGAGGGCAGCGAGGTCAGCGCCACCTCGGCGCCGGCGACCGCCTCGGCGGGCGAGGCCGCGTACGGGATGCCGAGGTCGTCGATCCGGGCGCGGTCGACGTCGTGCCCGACGAGGGCGTGCCCACCCGCGATCAGGTGCCGGGCGATCGGCGCGCCCATCGTGCCGAGGCCGACGAACGCGATCGCGGTCATTCCCGCCCTACGACGCGGCGAGCTCGCTGCCGAAGGCGCCGAGCCGCGCGTGGGGACGCCCGGCGGCGGCGAGCACGACCCAGATCACGATCTCGTCGGCACGGGGGGCGTCGGGGATCCTGACCTCGAAGGTCTGGTGGTGCGAGCGCACGGTCTGGTCGGTGATGTGCTTGATCGCGAGGTCGAGCGTCGCCCCCGCGGCGGCGCGCTTCTCGGCGGCGGGGAGCAGGGTCGTCCCGGAGACGGGGTCGCGCACCTTGTTGCCGAAGCGCAGGTTGTGGATGATCGCCGACCCGTGCTCGACGTCGCCGTCGAGCCCGACGAGGGCTCCCTTCCCGTACCCCTCCGCCGGAGCGCCGAGCGCCTCGAGCGCACGCCCGGTGAGGAGCTCGCCGAGGGGCTCGCAGTACTCGTCGATCAGCGGCTCGAGGTCCTCGACGTAGCGCCCGGCGAGCGGGTTCGCGATCACGGCCGCGGCGGCGGCGATCCGCGTCGGCGGCTCGACCTCCTTGCCGCCCTCGACGTGCACGTCCTCGACGACCGTGACGAGCTTGCGGATTCCGTTCGTGTCCATCCGTCGAGCATACTGCGATGCGACATGGAGCGGATCCGCTTCTTCTACGACGTCGTCTGCCCGTACTCGTACATGGAGTCGCACGTGATCGAGGCGGCCGAGGACGCGGGCGACGTCGAGGTCGAGTGGCTCCCGTTCGAGCTGCGGCCGGCGCCGAAGCCGCTGCTCGAGGTGCGCGGCGACCACCTGCGCACCGACTGGACGCAGAACGTCTACCGCCGCGCCCTGGCGGCCGGGGTCGAGATCCACCTGCCCCGCTACCAGCCGCGCTCGACGCTGATCGTCTCCGCATGCCTGCACGCCGGCGAGCGCGGACTGCTCCGGTCGTTCAAGCACGCGCTCTACGAGGCGTTCTTCTGCGAGGGCGAGGACATCTCGACCGACGCCGAGCTTCGCCGCGCCGCCGGGCGCGCCGGCCTCGACCCGGACGAGACCGTCGCCGCGGCCTACGACGCCGACCGGCACGCGGCGATCCGGGCGATCCGTGCCGAGGCGGAGGCGGCCGGGGTGCGCGGCGTGCCGACGCTCCTCACCGCCGACGGCCGCACGCACTGGGGCATGGGCGGCCTCAGACGGCTGCTCGACGGCGAGCCGCTGATCCCGCGCACGACGTAGCCGACCCCTCCGTGCGATGATCGACGCATGGCGTCGGTGCCCGAGGTGCTGGAGGAGCTGCTCGCGACGACCGGGGCGAGCCGCGTCACGCTGCGTCGTGACGTCCCCGGCGACGACCCGTTCCCGGTCGTCGAGGAGGCGCTCGCACCCGGTGTCGGCACGCTGCGCGGCGAGCGCACCGTCCACCTCCCCACGCAGCCCGTCGTCCTCGAGCTACAGCGCGGCCGGCAGGTCGTCCAGGACGACTGCGCGACCGCCTACGACGACCCCGCGTTCCACCGCATGCGCGAGGTCTACGGCGGGCTCGCGTCCCAGATCGTGACGCCGATCGAGGTCGAGGGGCGGCTGGAGGCGATCGTGTCGGTCCACCAGCTCGGGGCGCCACGCACGTGGACGGCGGAGGAGGTCGCCGCCGCCAGCGCCGCGGCCGAGCGCATCCGGGGGCTCCTGTGAGGATCCCCGCCGCCGAGGGCCACAACCGCTGGCACCCCGACCTGCCGCCGGTCGCGTCCGTGCGCCCCGGGGAGGAGATCACGCTCGAGACGCGCGACGGCCTCGACGGACAGCTCACCCGCGAGAGCACCCACGCCGACTGCGGAGCGCTCGACCTCGGGCTCGGGCACCCGCTCACCGGCCCGATCGCGGTCGACGGAGCGGAGCCGGGCGACGTCCTCGAGGTGCACGTCGTCGGCTACGAGACGGCCGACTTCGGGGTCAACGGGGTGATCCCCGGCTTCGGCTTCCTCGCCGACGTCTTCACGGAGCCGTTCCTCGTCGGCTGGGAGCTCGACGGGGCGCACGCCCGGTCGAGCGAGCTGCCGGGGATCGCGGTGCCGGCGGTCGTCCACGCCGGCGTGATGGGCGTCGCCCCGTCGCACGAGCTGATGGAGCGGCAGCGCGCGCGGGAGGAGGAGATCCGCGCCGCGGGCGGGCCGGTGGCCGACCCGCTCCCCGAGAGCGCGTACCCCCCGCTCGCCGCCTCGGGGCTGCGCACGATCCCGCCGCGCGAGACCGGCGGCAACATCGACATCCGGCGTCTCGTCGCGGGGTCGACGCTGCTCCTGCCCGTGCACGTGCCCGGGGCGCTCTTCTCGGCCGGCGACGTCCACTTCGCCCAGGGCGACGGCGAGGTCTGCGGCACCGGGATCGAGATCGAGGCCGCGATCACCGTGCGCTTCGGCCTCCGCAAGCAGCCGCGCTGGGTGCCGGCGTTCCCGGCCTACGAGACGCCGGCGCAGCCGGGCCGGGCGGCGTTCGCGACGACCGGGATCCCGGAGACCGACCCGATGGACCTCACCGCCGCGGCGCGGGCGGCCCTGCTCGCGATGATCGACTGGCTCGAGGCCGAGCACGGCCTCTCGCGCCCGGCCGCGTACTGCCTGTGCTCGGCGTGCGTCGACCTCCACCTCTCCGAGGTCGTCGACGTCCCCTACCCGCTCGTCTCCGCCCTGTGCCCACTCGACGTCTTCGAAGGGAGTGCCTCTCCATGATCGACGGTCTCACCGGCAGGGTCGCAGTCGTCACCGGCGGCGCGTCCGGAATCGGAGCGGCGTGCGCCACCCTGCTCGAGGAGAGCGGCGCCGTCGTGCTCGTCGCCGACCTCGGCGGCGACGACCCGGTCGACGTCACCGACCGCGCCGCCCTCGACGCCCTCGCAGGGCGGATCGACGCCGAGCACGGCGGCCTCGACGTCCTGATCAACGCCGCCGGCGTCCTCACGCCGAACCTGCCCGTCGACGAGCTGCCGACGGACGACTTCCGGCGCGCCTACGAGGTGAACGTGATCGGCACGGTCAACACGTGCCAGGCCTTCTCGCCGTTGCTGCGCGCCCGTCGCGGCGCCGTCGTCAACGTCGCCTCGCAGGCCGCGCTCGTCTCGCTCCCGATGCAGGCCGCGTACACGGCGGCGAAGGGAGCGGTCGCGGCGCTCACGCGGTCGCTGGCGATCGACTGGGCCGAGGCCGGCGTCCGCGCGAACGCGGTCGCTCCGGGGTTCACGCTGACGCCGATGACCGAGGCGTTCTTCGAGAACGAGGTCTTCACGGAGGCGGCGACGAAGCGGATCCCGCTCGGCAGAATCCTCGGTGCGGACGAGATCGCCGCCGCCATCGTCTTCCTCGCGAGCCCGCTCGCGAGCGCGATCACCGGGGTGACGCTCCCCGTCGACGGCGGCTGGACGGCCGGCGAGCCTGCCCTGCCGTGGTAGCCGGAAGGCGCTAGAAGACGTCGTCGGGGAGCTCGAGGCCGACGAGCAGCTCGAGCGGCAGCGCCGCCGGTCGCGGACGTCCGTCCGCGTCGAGGACGGCGACGAGCTGCCGGTAGTGGAAGGCGGCGTGCCAGCGCTGGTGGTCGAGCAGCTCGTGCCACGCGAGCGCCCCGCGCGGCGACGCCACGACGAGCCCCGGGCGCTCGAGGTCGTCCACCTGCGCGAGGAACGCGCTCCAGTTCTCGTGGATCGCCGTCGCGAAGGCGACCACGTCGTCGGCCGTGTCGAGCGTCGCCTCGAGCCGGTCGTCCTCCTCGGGATGCCAGGGGAACCCGTCGCCGGCCCAGGCCCCGGGAAGGAGCGTGAACGGCTGGAAGACGTTCACGGTGAGGTTGCGCAGGGTACGGCCCCGGGAGGGCGTGGGAGCGAGCAGCAGGTCGAGCGGGAGCGGCCGGAGCTGGTCGAGCCAGGCGCGGAGGACGTCGGCGGCGTCGGCGGCGAGCCGTGCGCACGGCGCAGCCGCCGGCGGGGGCAGCCCGAGCATCCGTGCGAGCTGCGACACGTGGAGGATCGGCCGTGGCTCACCGTCGATCGCGAGCGACGGGACGATCGGCCGTCCCGCGGCCGCCCAGCGCCGCTCGCCCTCGCCGCGGTCGCGGACGTTGCGGGAGGCGAACGGGACCCCGTGCTCGCCCAGGAACTCCCGGGCCGCCGCGCAGCTCGCTCAGGCCGGGTGCCAGTAGAGCTCGAGCTCCGCCATCAGCCCAGCTCGAGGAGCTCGACGACGCGGAGCGTGGGCTCGGCGCCGACTCGCCGCATCAGCTCCACGCCGCGCGGGACGTCGACCTCCTCCAGGTAGCGGTCGAGCTCGTCCCGGCTCGCCCAGCACGCGACGAGCGTCGCCACGCCGTCCTCGTAGAGGAGCGCCGCCGTGACGACGCCCGCGGGCCGGGTCGGCCTCGCCTCGTCCATCAACGCGGCCAGCGCCGCCGCCTGCTCACGGGTGAGCGGCGCCTCGGCGATCGCCGCCGCCATCATGTCGAGATCATCTTCTTCTCGACGCCGACACCGGCGGCGTACGCCCGCTCCACCTCGAGCGGCACCGTCGCCGAGTCCTGCAGCGCGATCCCCGTCGAGTCGAACACCGTCACCTGATCGTCGGACTGGCGCCCCTCGAGCTCGCCGCAGATCACCTTGCCGATCTCGCCGGCGATGTCGTCCTCGCTGATCAGGCCCTCGCGGAGCGGCACGTTGACCTCGCCGTCGGGGACGCACTGGCGGATGTCGTCCACGAACACGCGACCCCGCTGCAGCAGTCCGGGGTGGAGCTCCTGCTCGCCCTCGAGGTCGGCGCCGAGGGCGGCGAGGTGCGCGCCCGGCTTCACCCACGCCTCGTCGACGATCCAGCCGCGCGCGTGCGTGCCGGTGACGATCACGTCGGCGCCCTCGACCGCCGTGCGCACGTCGATCGTGCCGGTGAGGCGCAGGTGCGGGAAGCGCGGCCCCTGCTCGGCGAGGAAGCGGTCGACCGAGGCCTGGGAGCGGCTCCAGACACGGACCTCGTCCCAGGCGAAGACGGTGTCGCAGGTGGCGAGCGTGCCCTCGCCGACCGACCCCGTGCCGAGGATCGCGAGCACCGTCGAGTCGGGGCGCGCGAGCCACTTCGCGGACACCGCGGCCGACGCGCCCGTCCGCATCAGCGTGTGGTAGGAGCCGTCGCAGATCGCGAGCGGGAACCCGGTCTCCGGATGCGTGTAGATGAGGATCGAGAAGACCGCGGGCAGGTCGTAGCGCGCGTTGTCCTCGCGGATCGAGACCCACTTGCACGCGGCCGCCTCGGGCTCCTCGATCCACGAGGGCATGACCTCCCACTCGCCCTGGTAGCGGTCGAGCACGATGTGCCCCTTCGGCTCCATGTACACACGCCCCTCGCCGTGCATGCGGAACGCGTGCTCGACGCAGTCCACGTACTCGGCCGGGGTGAGCAGCCCCATCATGTCGGTGCGGCTCAGGATCAGGGTCTTGCGATTGCGCCAGCTCTCCATGCCGCCTCCTTCGTCGCGTGGCCCGATTCTACGAGCGTCCGGGACGCGTGCGGGTGCACCCGTGTATGGTCGTGTCATGGCCGCGCACGCAACGGTCGACCGGGAGCGCAGCGCACGACGGATCGAGCTCGACATCGAGACGCTCGCCGGCCCGGACTACACGGTGTCGAGCGAGGCGATCCGCCGGTACGCGTACACGCCGGTCTACCGCAACACCCTCGACTACTTCACGGCGGCGCTGCAGGAGCTCGGCTTCACGGTGAGCGAGGACCCGGTGGGGACGCTGATCGCGCGCAACCGCCCGCCGGGGCAGCCCGTGTTCGGCATCGGCTCGCACTGCGACTCGAACCGCAACGGCGGCCGCTACGACGGGACGATGGGGGTCGTCACCGCCCTCGAGGTCTGCCGGCTGAACGCGGAGCTCGGGCTCGACCTTCCGTTGCAGCTGATCTCGTTCCTCGAGGAGGAGGGCTCCGGCTTCGGGCAGATGCTGCTCGGGAGCAGGATCATGCTCCAGCGGGTCACCGAGGACGAGCTGCGGGAGTCGTTCCGGGCGATCGACGACGGCCGCAGCTTCTGGGAGCACGCGGAGAGCGCGGGCTACGAGCCGACGCGCTGGCGGGAGTCGATCCACGCCCTCGACGACCTCACCGGATGGATCGAGATGCACATCGAGCAGGCGCGCGTGCTGCAGGACACCGGCAACCGGATCGGCCTCGTGCACACGATCGCCGGCTACGTCCACGCCGACGTGATCGTCGAGGGACGGGGCGACCACGCGGGGGCGACCCCGATGGACCTGCGGCTCGACCCCACGACCGTTCTCGCCGAGACGGTGCTCGAGCTCGAGCGGCTGGCCGTCGCGGCGGGGCAGGGAACGGTCGGCACCGTCGGGGAGATCGAGGTCGACCCGGGCCTGATCAACGCGATCGCAAGCCGCATCCGCTTCTCGCTCGACATCCGGGGCCCCGTGGACGACGCCTACCGCGGCGTCGCCCGCGACGTCGCCGCCTTCGTCGAGCGGGCAGCCGCGGCGCGCGGCATGACGGCGGACGTGCGGCAGCGACAGACGCTGCCGGCGACGCCGCTCGACGACCGGATCGTGGACGCCCTCGACGCAGCCGCGGCGGCCACCGGGGAGCCCTACATCCGCATGCACTCGGGGGCCGCCCACGACACGATGTGCGTCGCCGACCGCGTGCCGAGCGCCATGGTGTTCGTGCCCTGCAAGGACGGGATCAGCCACCACCCGGACGAGGACGCGGACCCGGCCGACGCCGCGCTCGCCGCGGAGATCATCCTGGGCGCGATCGCGGCGTTGCAGGACTGAGCGCACCGGGCAGCGCGAGCACGCTCAGCGCCCACAGCGCGGCGAGCACGACGAACGCGGCCGTGCCGGCGTCGTGGGCGAACGCGACGCCGACGAGCGGCGTGCCGACGAGGATCGTGAACGCTCCGGCGGCGTTGACGAACCCGACCGCGGCGGCAGGGCTCCCCGGATGGAGCACGGCCGCCCGGGTGAAGCAGGCGGCGAACGGGATCCCGGCCGCGAGGCCCACGAGGCAGGCGCCGACGAGGCCGAGGAGGACGGAGCCCGCGGTGAGGAGCAGCACGCCGAGCGCGCCGGCGACGGCGCTCGCGAGGATCGCCTGGCCGGTGCGGTCGGTGTGCGCCCGGAACACCCAGCCGCCGAGCGGCCGCGAGACGACGCCGAGGACGAGCGTCGCTGCCCCCACCGCCCCCGCGGCACCGGCCGCCAGCCCCGCCGTCTCCTCGAGGAGCGTCACCACCCAGTTGCCGATGACGACGCTCAGCCCGAACGACGCGGCGAAGAGCACGGCGAGGCGGAGCAGCGTCCCGTCACCGGCGAGCCCGCGGATCGGCGTCGCGCCGTGGATGCGGTGCGCCGCGCGCGCCCCGGGCCCGAAGGCGAGCGCGACGCCGGCGACCGCCGCGACCGCGACCGCGCTCGCGTACGGCGCCCGCCATCCGAGGGGGTCGACGAGGACGGGGACGACGGCGATCGCCGCGCCCCCGCCCGCGGTCGCGAGACCCCCGTACAGTCCCTGCGCGAACGGCGAGCCACCCCTCGCCCGGACGTAGTCGCTGCCGCCGATGAACGCGAACGCCGTGCCGACGCCCATCGCCGTCCGGGTGGCGAGCGCGAGCCACGCCGTCGGCGCGAACAGCGCGAGCGCGTTGCAGACGGCGAGCACGACGAGGCCGGCCGCGCACACGCGCGCCGGGCCGAGCCGGTCGCTGAGCCGTCCCGCCGGCAGCTGCATGAGCATGTGCGTCACGAACAGGGCCGTCGTGAAGAGGCCGATCATGGGGAGGCCGACGCCGTAGTCGCCCGTCAGCTCGTCGGCGATCGCACCCGTGTCGGCGATGTTCCAGCCCGCAGCGAACCCGACGGCACTGCCGGCGGTGACGGCTCGAGCGGTCACGCGACGCCGTCGTGCTGGATGATGCTCCTCGTGGTCGACGCGCGCGCGGGCACGGCGGGAGCCTAGAGGACGCTGGGTCCCGACGACACGTGGACGCGATCGCCTTCGGACTCCTCGCAGGCGTCCTCTTCGGGGCGATGACCGTCGCTGTCCGCTGGGGGCTCCTGCGCGGCGGCGACGCCGCGCTCGGCACGGCCGTGATCACCGCGACGGCGTTCGGAGCGGCGTCGCTGATCGCGCTGCCGTCGGCGCTCTCCGGGGTCGACGTGGACGAGCTGTGGCGGTTCGCGGTGATCGGCCTCGTCGTCCCGGGGATGTCGCAGATCGTGTTCGTGCTCGCGGTCCGCTACGCCGGCCCGGCCCGCGCCGCGATCCTGATCGGCACGGCTCCGCTCGCGTCGGTGCTGCTCGCGCTCGCGCTCCTCGACGAGCCGTTCCGCCCCGCCCTCCTCGTCGGCACCGCGCTCGTCGTCGCGGGCGGTGCCGCGTTCGCGTTCGACCCGGGCCGTCCCGCCGGGTTCCGCACGCTCGGCGTCGTGCTCGCCCTCGTCTGCGCCGGGCTGTTCGCCGTCCGCGACAACGCGGTGCGCTGGGTGGCGAGAGACGTCGACGCCGTGCCGCTCCAGGCATCCGCCGCATCGCTCCTCGCGGCCGTCGCGATCGCGGCCGTCTTCGTGGCGCTCCGGCGCGGCGGGGGCCGCACGCGCGCGAACCTTCGCCCCTCGATCCGTGCGTTCGTGCCCGCGGGCGTCCTGCTGGCGCTCGCGTACGGGGCGCTCGTCACGGGCTTCGACCGGGGACGGGTCGGGCTCGTGGCACCGCTCAACGCGACCCAGTCGCTCTGGGCCGTCGTCTTCGCCGCGCTCCTCTACGGACGGAGCGAGGCGATCGGCCGCCGGACCGTGCTCGCGGGCGCGCTGGTGCTCGCGGGCGGCGTGCTGATCAGCGTCGTCCGCTGAGCCGCGCGACGACCGCGTCGCCGACGGCCTGCGTGGAGGACGTGCCCCCGACGTCCCGCGTGCGGGGCCCATCGCGGCAGACGTCCTCGAGCGCCCGCATCACGGCCGCCGCAGCGTCGGTCTCGCCGAGGTGCTCGAGCATCAGCGCCGCGCTCCAGATCGCTCCCGACGGGTTGGCGACCCCCTCGCCGGCGATGTCGGGCGCAGACCCGTGCACGGGCTCGAACAGCCCCGGGACGGTGCCCCCGGGGGCGACGTTCGCGCTCGCCGCCATCCCCATCCCTCCCTGCAGCGCGGCCGCCAGGTCAGTGAGGATGTCCGCGAACAGGTTCGAGGCGACGACGACGTCGAGCGACCCCGGGTCGCGCACCATGCGCGCGGCGAGCGCGTCGACGAGCACACGCTCGACGCGGACGCCGGGATGGTCGCCCGCGGCCTCCTCGACGACCTCGTCCCACAGCACGTACCCGTACCGGGAGGCGTTCGACTTCGTCGCGCTCGTGAGCACGCCGCGGCGCGCCTCCGCGAGCGCGAAGGCGTGGCGGACGACCCGCTCGACGGCGGCGCGCGTGAACACGCTCGTCTCGAGCGCGACCTCCGAGGTGAGCCCCCGGTGGGCGCGGCCGCCGACCCCCGCGTACTCGCCCTCGGTGTTCTCCCGCACGAACAGCATGTCGACGTCGGCGGGCCCGCGGCCCGCGAGCGGGCAGGGGATCCCGTCCAGCAGGCGCGCGGGGCGCACGTTCGCCCACAGGTCGAGCTGCTGGCGGATGTGGAGGATCGAGCCCCACAGCGACACGTCGTCGGGGACGGACGGGTCGCCGATCGCGCCCATCAGGACGGCGTCGTGCCCGCCGAGGACGTCCAGCGCGTCGTCGGGCATCATCGCGCCGTGCTCGTGGTACCAGGCGCTGCCCCAGGGCAGCTCCGTCCAGGCGAGCGGAAGGCCCAGCGCGTCCACGACGCGCCGGGCCTCCGCGATCACCTCTGGGCCGACCCCGTCCCCCGGGAGCAGGGCGACCCGGACCGTCATGTCGTGGCGCCGATCTTCCCCGGCACGCCCTCGAGGTAGGCGATCGCGTCGTCGACCGAGACGACGTCGGCGTACTTGGCCTGGATGTCGAACAGGTTCGCCTCGTGCGGCGCCTGCGCCCGATCGCCGACGCACTCGCGCGGCACCATCGTCGGCCAGCCGTACTGCAGCAGGTCGATGGCGGTCGCGCGGATGCACCCGCTCGTGGTCGCGCCGCAGAGGATCACCGAGTCGACCTTCTGCGACACGAGCACCGAGGCGAGGTTCGTGCCGAAGAAGCCCGACGCGCCCTTCTTCACGATCACCGTCTCGTCCTCGCGCGGCTCGAGCCGCGGGTCGATGTCGACCCACCTGCCGCTCATCTGCAGGTCGCCGAGTGCGGGCACCTTCTGCATCCAGAGGCCCCCGTCCTTCAGGCTCGGCTCGAACCCGATCGTCGTGTAGACGATCGGCAGGCCTTTCGCCCGGGCGACGTCGAGCAGGCGCTTCGTCGCCTCGACCTCCGGCGTCATGTCGGACCCGAGCGCGCACTCGGGGTCCGTGAACCCGCACGAGAAGTCGATCACGAGCACCGCGGGGCGCTCGCCCATCGTCACGCCCTGCCCGAGGCCCGCCTTCGCGTAGACGTCCCGGGCCTGCTCGTCCGACATCACGTCACCGCCTTCGCCGCGGGAAGGAGCTCCTCGCCGAAGCGCGCGCGCTTCACGAACTGCCCGTCACCGGGCTTGCCGACGAGCTCGTCGTTCTCCACGATCACCTGGCCGCGCACGAGCACGACCTCGGGCGCCCCGGTCACCTCGGTCCCCTCGAACAGGTTGTAGTTGATGTTCGTGTGGTGGGTCGCCGCCGAGATCGTCAGCTTCTTCTCGGGATCCCAGACGACGATGTCCGCGTCGGATCCGGGCGCGATCGTGCCCTTGCGGGGATAGAGCCCGAACAGCTTCGCGATGTTCGTCGACACGAGCTCGACGAAGCGATTCGGCGTGATCCGACCCTCGCGCACGCCGAACGTCCACAGCATGTGCAGGCGGTTCTCGATCCCCGGCCCGCCGTTCGGGACGACCTGGAACTCGCGCCCGTTGATGCCCTTCTGGTCGGGCCAGTTGAACGGGCAGTGGTCGGTGGAGACGGCCGACAGGACGTCGCCGACGAGCGCGTTCCAGAGGTGCTGCTGGTGCTCCTTGGGCCGCGGCGGCGGCGTGTAGATGTACTTCGCGCCCTCCCAGTCGGGCTTCTCGAGCGCGCTCTCGTCGATGAACAGGTACTGGGTGCAGGTCTCGCCCCACACCTTCCAGCCCTTCTCGCGGGCGAGCGCGATCGGCTCGACGGCCGGCAGGCACGAGACGTGGACGACGTACAGCGGCGCATCGGCGACGTGTGCGAGCTGGATCGCGCGATTCGTCGCCTCCGCCTCCGTCTCCATCGGCCGGCTCAGCGCGTGCCAGATCGGGTCGGTCTTGCCCGCGGCGACCGTCTCCTTGACGATGAGGTCGATCGCGTCGCCGTTCTCGGCGTGCACCATGATCAGGCCGCCCGTGTCGCGCGCGACCTGCATCGTCTTGAAGAGCGTCTCGTCGTCGACCATGACGGCGCCCTTGTAGGCCATGAAGAGCTTGTACGAGGTGACGCCCTCGTCGGGCAGCTTCGCGAGGTCCTCGAGCGTCCCGCCCTCGCGGAGGTCGGTGACGCCGATGTGGAAGCCGACGTCGATCACCGGCGGGCAGCGCTCGATCTTCTCGTAGTAGTTCTCGAGCGCCTGGGCGAACGACGTCCCCGGCGCCTGCATGCAGAAGTCGATCAGCGACGTCGTGCCGCCGAACGCCGCCGCCACGGTGCCCGAGGTGAAGTCGTCGCAGGTCGTCGTTCCCCCGAAGAACATCTCGATGTGCGTGTGCGGGTCGATCGCGCCGGGCATCACGATCTTGCCGGTCGCGTCGATCGTCTTCTCCGCCGTCATGTCGAGCGCGGCGCCGATCATCGAGACGGCACCGTTCTCGATGTAGACGTCGCCAACGTAGTCGTCGGACGCGGTGATGATGCGCCCGCCCTTGATGAGCACGGACATGTGTGGTCACTCCCCTTTCATCGGGCTCTGCGTGGTGTATACGACGTCCCGCGCCGCGACGTCAAGCGGCCTCGGGCGGGCTCCTTCCGTGCCAGTCGGTCGCCTGCTGGAACGTGTGCGCCGCGCGAAGTGCCGTCGCCTCGTCGAGACGGCGGCCGATCAGCGCCATCCCGACGGGGAGCCCGTCGACGAAGCCGCACGGCACCGAGACGACGGGGAGGCCGAGGCAGCTCCACGGCGAGTTGTACGGCATCAGCGCGAGGCGGTACGGCAGTGTCGAGCCGCCCGCCTCGACGAGGTCCTCGCCGATCCGCGGGGCCACGATCGGCATCTCCGGCGCGACGAGGAGATCGATGCCCCGCAGCAGCTGGAGCGCCTCGCCGTACAGGCGGCGTCGCGCGCGCTGCCCGGTGACGACGGCGGTGCCCGGGAGGAGCAGGCCCGCGAGGAGACGGCTGCGGACGTCGACGCCGTAGTCGGCGAGCCGCGTGCGCAGCCACGGCAGGTGCGCCGCGGCGGCCTCCGGGAGCATGATCAGCTGCTGCACGACCTCGGTCTCGCGGAGCACGCGCGCGTCGACGCGCTCGACCGTGGCGCCGAGCGCGGCGAGCTCCGAGACGGCGGACTCGACCGTCGCCGCGACCCGCGGGTCGATCGCCCCCTCGAACAGGTGCGAGACGACGCCGACGCGGAGCCCGCCGATCCCGCCTGCGAGCAGCTCGGTGTACCGGGGCACCGGCGCGCCGACGCTCGTCGGGTCGGCGGGATCGCCTCCGGCGATCACCTCCAGCAGGAGCGCGCAGTCCTCTGCCGTCCGCGCCAGCGGCCCCACGGCGTCGAACGTCCACGAGACCGGGACGACTCCCCGGTTCGGGACGCGCCCCAGGGACGGGCGGACGCCGGTCACCCCGCAGAGGCACGCCGGGATCCGCACCGAGCCGGCGGTGTCGGTGCCGAGCGCGCCCGGCACGAGCCCCGCCGCGACCGCCGCCCCGCTGCCCCCGCTCGAGCCGCCGCAGATGCGCTCCGTGTCCCAGGGGTTCCGGGCCGGGCCGAAGTGCGGGCTCGTCGTCGTCGCCCCCCAGGCGAACTCGTGGGTGTTCAGCTTCCCCACGACCACCGCTCCCGCCGCCCGCAGGCGCGCGACGACGGTCGCGTCGGCCGGCGCGACGTTGTCGGCGAGGATCTTCGACGCCGCGGTCGTGGGCGCGCCGGCGACGTCGATCACGTCCTTGATCGCAACGGGCACGCCGTGGAGCGGGCCGCGCACCTCGCGCCCGGCGAGCGCCTCCGCCTCGGCGAGCGCCTCGTCCGCGCGCACCGAGATGAAGGCGTTGAGCGCGCCGTCTCCTCGCTCGATGCGCGCGAGCGCGTCGACGACGGCCTCGCGCGGCGAGAGCTCGCCGTCCCGGATCCGCCGCGCGAGCGCCGTGATCGTCACGAAGCGTCGGGCTCCGGGAAGAAGAGGCCGGCGGGCGGGTCGGCCGGCCCCTGCCGCTGCTCGATCGCGGACAACGACGGCAGGATCGTGGCGAGGAAGCCCTGCACGGCCTCGAGATCGGCGTCCGACGGCTCCACGCCGTGGACGCGTGCGGCCGCCCGCAGCTCGTCGAGGGAGGGGACGTGGCTAGACTCGGGGGACATGCCGATCTACGAATACCGCTGCACCGCGTGCGGAGAGAAGTACGAGGAGTTCCTGTCGCTCTCGACGAAGCCCGCGCCGCCCTGCCCGGCCTGCGGCTCGAAGGACGTCGAGCGCCTGCTCTCGCGCATCAACACCGAGTGGCTCCCGAGCGACGTCGCCTGGGACCGCGTCGGCCGCAGCTGGGACTGAGCCCGCGCGGCGGCACGTGCGGGGAGCCGTCGGCGACCGCTCTCGCTTGGCGTTCCGGGGCGCATAGGTCAGACTTTCGCACTCTGTCACATCCGCGAGCAGGGGGTTGACCGTGCCGTACGCGTCGCTTCAGGACGGAATCCGTCTCTACTACGAGTTCCTCGGGCCCGACGACGGCCCCACGATCATCCAGTTCGGCGGCGGCCTCTTCGGCCGACACAACTTCGGCGCCGTCAACGACGGCTTCATCGCAGAGGGCTTCCGCCTCCTCCCGTTCGACGCGCGGGGCTACGGTGCCTCCGACCATCCCCACGAGCAGTTCACGATCGAGGGCTGGGCGGACGACGGGGCCGCGCTGCTCGACGCTCTCGGGCTCGAGAAGGTCTTCGTCCACGGGACGTCGATGGGTGGCATGATCGCCATCGCCTTCGCCGCCAAGTACCCGGAGCGCACGATCGCCGCCTGCGCCGACGTCGCCTTCGCGAAGCCCGACGTGTACCGGAAGACGCTCTTCCGCGTCTGGCGGCGGATGGCGGAGTCGATGCCGTGGGACGACTTCTCCGACCACGTGACGACGCAGGCCGTCGGCCCGAAGTTCCTCGAGAGCGAGGAGGGCAAGGACACGTTCGCGCTCGTCCGCGCCGTGATCGGCTGGAACGACCCCTACACCGTGCGGCAGGCGTGCATCGCGATGGAGGAGATGGACCTGACGCCGCTCGTGCCGCAGATCTCGGTGCCGGTGCTGATGACGAACGGGACCTACGACATCCTCTGCCCGCCCGAGCTGGCGCCGTCGGGCCTCGGCGCCCGCCGGATGGCGGAGATGAACGGGAACATCTCCACGCACGAGTTCCCGGACATCGGGCACGCCGACCTGCTCGAGTGCCCGGCCGACGCGGTGCGGATCGTGAGCACGTTCTTCCGCGAGGCGATGGGCTAGGCGGCGAGCGGCGCGGCCGCCGCGCGGGGTCGCCCCCGGGCCGGGGCGGAGGGGCTCACGCCGAGCGTGCCGCGGCGCGTGTCTCGAGCGCCTTCACGAGCGCGGTGACGACCGCGTTCACAGGGGCGTCCACCCCCACCGCGGCGGCGCGCGGGGGGATCGCGCCGTTGATGACGTCGATCTCGCACGGCCGGCCCGCGAGACGGTCGAGCAGCATCGAGGGCCGGGCGCCGGGGATCCGCTCGCCGAACGCGGTCACGTGGGCGATCGGGTCGTCGAACCCGAGCGCGACGCCGCTCGCGACCGCGACGTCGTACGCCTCGCGCGCGCACGCCGACGCGACGAGCCACGCGTCGGGGTCGGCGAGCACCTCGCCGATCGTCGCGTCGAGGACCGTGCACGTGCCGCTGAAGCACACGTTGCAGATCAGCTTCTCCCACACGAGGCGGTCGACGTCGTCGCAGGTGGCGACCGTGAAGCCCGCGTCGCGCCAGACGGCGGCGATCCGCTCGACGCGGGCGGACGCGGGCCCGCGCCGCTCGCCCAGCCGGACGAGCTCGAGGCCGTGGTGGTGCACGTGGCCCGGAGCGACGATCGAGGCGCCGAACCCGCCGGCGATGCCGGCGATCACCCGCTCGTCGCCGAGCACCTCGGCGACGACGTCGAGGGAGCCGAGCCCGTTCTGGATCGGGAGTACGACGGTGTCGGCGCCGACGAGGGCGCGGGCGCCCTCCGCCGCCGCGCGGACGTGCATCGCCTTCGTCGCGATCACGACGAGGTCGACGGCGCCGATCTCGGCCGGGTCGGCGGTCGCCGCAACGTGCACCACGCGATCGCCGCTCGCGCCCTCGACGCGGAGCCCGCGCTCCCGGATCGCCGTCACGTGCTCGGGCCACGGGTCGACTGCCCAGACCTCGTTCCCGGCGCTGCCGAGCAGGCCGGCGTAGACGGAGCCCATCGCGCCCGCGCCGACGATCGCGATCCTCATCGTCCTCGGTGTCGGCGCGGGCCGCGGGCCGGGTGCTACTTCAGCGGGTTCGTCCCCGCCATCCAGATGATCACGCGCTTGAACTTCCCGTCCTCGTCGAACGTGAAGAAGTTGCAGTTGTGCATGTCGTTCTGCGTGCCGTCCTTGAGCTCGCCGATGTAGCCCTGCTCGGTCGCGACCTTCCCCGCGGCCTCCTCGACGACCATGTTGCGGATCTCGTGCCGGATCGTCACCGACGCCTCGAAGAAGTCGGTGAACATCCGCCGGATCTCCTCGGCACCGGTGAACGTCACGTGGTCCGTCTGGACGGTCAGCGTCGCGTCGTCCGCGAAGTGTGCGAGGACACCGTCGGCGTCCATCGCGTCGACCGCGTCGAAGTAGGTCTGCGGTGCGGCGGCGAGTGCCTCGCGCGTCCACGTCCCCGTCGTCGTGCTCATCTCGATCCTCCTTCGTCTCGTGAGGCCCGATCGTATCGTGGCCCCGGGTTCACGATCGCCCCTCAGGCGGATGCGTCGCCCGCCAGTGCCGCGCGATGTCCGCACGCGTGGCGACCCACACGTCCTCGCACGTCTCGACGTGGGCGAGGAACCGCTCGAGCCCCCGGGCGCGCCCCGGCCGGCCGACGATCCGGCAGTGCAGCCCGACGGACATCATCCTGCCGCCCTCGGCACGCAGCGTCTCCAGGCTGTCGACGAGGTACGTCGCGAAGTCGTCGGCGGTGACGAAGCCGTTCGGGAGCAGGAACTTGAAGTCGTTCGCGTCCAGCGTGTACGGGATCACGAGGTGCGGCTGCCCGCCGACCTCGACCCAGTACGGGAGCTCGTCCGCGTACGCGTCGGAGTCGTAGAGGAACCCGCCCTCCTCGACGACCAGGCGGCGCGTGCTCGCCGACACCCGGCCCGTGTACCAGCCGACCGGCCGCGTGCCGCACACGGACTCGATCGCCGCGATCGAGCGGCGGATGTGCTCCCGCTCCTCGTCCTCGTGCATCTCCAGGTAGTCGATCCACCGCCACCCGTGGCTCGCCACCTCCCAGCCCGCCTCGACCATCGCCCGGGCGGCCTCCGGGTTGCGCTCGAGGGCCTGGCCGACCGCGTACACGGTGAGGGGGAGCCCGTGCCCGGCGACGAGGCGGTGGACGCGCCAGAACCCGGCCCTGCTCCCGTACTCGAACATCGACTCGGTGTTGAGGTTGCGCTGCCCGACGGTGGGCGGCGCACCGATCACCTCGTGCAGGAACGCCTCCGACGCAGGGTCGCCCTCGAGCGGCGTGTTCTCGCCGCCCTCCTCGTAGTTGAGGACGAGGCTGAGGGCGACGCGGGCGCCCCCCGGCCACTGCGGGTCGGGCGGCTGCCGACCGTACCCGATGAGGTCGCGCTGCCCGCTCACATCACGTGCCCCCCGGAGACGTTGACGACCGAGCCGGTGAAGTAGCTGCCGCCCGCCGACGCGAGCAGGACGACGATCGGCGCGATCTCCTCGACCTGCGCCACGCGGCCGAGGGGGATCTCCGCGAGGATCCCGGCCATCGTCCCGGGATCGACGTCGGCGAGGATCTCGGTGTCGACGGGGCCCGGGGCGACGGCGTTGACCGTGATCCCGTGCGGGGCGAGCTCGCGGGCGAGCGCCTTCGTGAGCCCGTGCACGCCTGCCTTCGCCGCACAGTACGCGGCGAGGTTCGGGGCCCCTCGGAGCCCCAGCTGCGACCCGACGTTGACGATCCTGCCGGAGCCCTGCGCGATCATCGCCGGCGCGACGGCGCGCGAGCAGAGGAAGACGCCGGTGAGATCGACGGCGAGCACCCGGTTCCACTCGTCGAGGTCGGTGTCCACGAGCGGCGCAGCCGACGCGACGCCGGCGTTGTTCACGAGCACGTCGACCGTCCCGAACGCGGCGAGTGTCTCGTCGGCGAGGCGCTGCGCGTCCTCCTCGACCGCGACGTCGACGCACAGCCCGAGGGCGCGGGCGCCGGCCGCGGTGAGCGCGTCCGCGACCTGCGCGGCGCCGTCGCCGTCACGATCCGCGACGACCACGCGTGCCCCCTCCGCGGCGAGCGCCTCCGCGATCGCCCGCCCGATCCCGCGCGCGGCGCCGGTGACGATCGCGACGGTGCCCGCCAGCGTCGTCACGAGAGCGGGACCTCCCCGAAGACGCCCGCGCCCGCGAGCTCGCGGACGCGCTCCTGCGAGTAGCCGCACAGCTCCACGAGCACCGCCGTCGTGTCCTCCCCTCGCCGCGGGCCGCGCACCGGCGCCCGCTCGAGGGACGCGCCGTCGGCGTCGGCGAGGCGCAGCGGCGTCCGGATCGTGCGCACGCGCCCGAGCGCCGGGTGGTCGTGCTCGACGACGTCCTCCCGCGCGAGCGTCTGCGGGTCGAGGAGCGCCTCCTCGACCGTGTTGATGCGGGAGGCGGGGACGCCGGCCTCGACCAGCGCCTCGATCCACTCGTCGACACGTCGCTGTCGGAACGCCCCCTCGAGGATCGGGACGAGCACGTCGCGGTTCTCGTTGCGGCCGGCCATCGTCGCGAAGCGCTCGTCCTCGTTCAGCTCGGGCATCCCGATCACGTCGCAGACGCGCTCCCAGAACTTCTGCTTGGCGGCGGCGATCACGAACCAGCCGTCGGACGCCTCGAAGTTCTGGAAGGGGACGATCGTGGGGTGCGCCGATCCCTTCCGCCGCGGCGGCACGAAGCCGCGGGTCGCCGCCCACGGGCCGATGTACATCAGCTCGTGGAGGGCGGTCTCGAAGAGGGAGACGTCGCAGTCGCAGCCGACGCCGTCGCGGCGGGCGCGCCAGATTCCGGCGAGGATCGCGATCGCCGAGGCATAGCCGCCGGAGAGGTCGACGAGCGAGAGCCCGGACTTCGTCGGCGGCCCGTCGGGGTCGCCGGTGAGGCTCTGCCACCCGGCGAGCCCCTGCATCATGTAGTCGTACCCGCCCTCCCGGGCTCGCGGCCCGGTCATCCCGAACCCGGAGAGGGAGCAGCAGACGATGCGGGGGTTGACGTCTCGGAGCTGCGCGTACGTGAGCCCGAGCTTCTCGGGCTGATCGCCGCGGAGGTTCGAGTAGACGCCGTCCGAGACGCGCACGAGGTCGTGCAGGACCTCCGTCCCGCGCGGATGACGCAGGTCGAGCGAGACGCTCTTCTTGCCGCGGTTGAAGGTCTCGAAGAAGAGCGAGTCCTCGCCCTCCTGGAACGGCGGCACGTAGCGACCCACGTCGCCGCCGGCAGCGGGGTCCTCGACCTTGATGATCTCCGCCCCGAGGTCGGCCAACTGGAGCGTGCCCCACGGCCCCGCCCCGAACTGCTCGACCGCGACGATGCGGACGTCGGCGAGCGGGAGCGTCATACCGTCGCCTCCTGCACCGCGGAGGCGACCTCGTGCAACCTCGCCACCTGGTCGAGGAACCCGGCCTCGTCCACCGCCGGGTTGAACGAGAGGTGCCGGACGCCGGCCTCGGCGTACTCGCGGAGCCGGGCGACGCACTCGTCGGGCGACCCGACGACGCAGAGCCGCTCGATGTGATGGCGCTCGAAGGCCATCCCGTAGCGCTCCGAGAGATGCGCGCGTGCGCGCTCGCGGGCCCGCTCCCCGTCCTCGTCGACGTGTGCGAAGGCGACGAGCACGTGCCGGAGCCCGTCCGGGTCGCGGCCGGCGGCGGCGGCGTGCTCCCGCACCGCAGCGACGCCGTCGGCGAAGCGCCGCGGCGAGACCATGTACGGCAGCCAGCCGTCGCCGAGCCTCCCCGCACGACGCACCGCGGCCTCGGACCGGCCGCCGACGAGCAACGGGGGCCCAGCCGGGCGGGGCGACCGGGGCTCGATCGAGACGTCGGCGAAGGCGTAGAAGCGCCCGTCGAAGGCCGCCGGGCGCTCCGTGAGCAGCGTCCGGAGGGCGACGATGCCCTCGTCGGCCCTCGCCCCCCGCTCCCGGATCGGCACCCCGGCCGCCTCGAAGTCGCCGGGGCCCTCGCCGCCCACGCCGAGACCGAGCAGCAGCCGGCCTCCCGAGACGTAGTCGAGCGACGCCGCCTGCTTGGCGACGAGGCTCGGGTGGCGAAGCGGCAGCAGCACGACCCCGGCGCCGAGGAGCACCCGCTCGGTCACGGCGGCGAACGTCGCGAGCGCGACCCCCAGGTCGAGGATCGGGTTGTGGAACGAGAGGTGCTCGCCGGCCCAGATCGAGTCGTAGCCGAGCTCCTCGGCGAGCTCCGCCACGGCGCGGTACCGCCCGGCGTCGGGCAGGCGACCCGGAAGCTGCCCGCTGCCCTGGATGCCGATCAGCATCTCCTCACCTCCGGCTCCGGCCCGAGGCCGCACGCTTCCACGCCTTCTCGTACCACGGGCGCAGGAACGCCAGGTGGTCGCGCATCTCGGCCTCCGCCCCGTCCGGGTCGCAGGCCTCGACCGCCTCCAGGATCCGCAGGTGGTGACAATGGATCTCCCGGTGGAACTGCCGGCCGAGCGAGGAGCGGGCGAGGTTCGTCTGCAGCACCGAGAAGATCGGCGCCGCCGAGACGGTGAGCAACGTGTTGCGGCTCGCGTCGAGCATGCACGTGTGGAACTCGGAGTTGTAGGTGAACTCCTCGCTCGTCCCGAGCCGCGCGTCGTCGTCCGGCACCGTCTCGCGGAGCCGGGCGATGTCGTCCTCCGAGCGGCGCTGCGCGGCGAGGCGGGCCGCCGGCACCTCGACCAGCTCGCGCGCCTCGAGCAGCTCCTCCAGCGTCACCCGCTTCGTCTCCGTGAGCAGGTTGACGTTGTCGTGGACGAAGGACGAGATGTGGTCGACCGTCGGCAGCGTGACGAAGCTCCCCCCGCTCGCCCCCTTCGCGGTGCGGATCAGGCCCTGCGCCGCGAGCACGCGCAGCGCCTCGCGGATCGTCGCCCTGCTCACGCCGAACTCGGCCGCGAGCGCCGACTCGCTCGGGAGCCGCTGGCCGACCGCCAGCTCGCTGGTCACGATCAGCTCGCGGAGCTGGTCGGCGACCTGCTCGTACGCCTTCCGGACACGCCTGACCGCGACCCCCGCGGGGACGTTCCCCACGACGCGCGGCTCGCGTGACGGGGTCGGTCGGTCGTCGGCGACGCCCGCGCCCTCGGAGGAAGGTGTCATCGGCCCTCAGTCGATCCCGAACTCCCGGTTCCCCGCGAGCGAGGTCGGAGAGGACGACGGCGGCAGCCCCCGCTCGGCGAAGTAGTCCGTGAGCGACGTGAACGTGGGCCGCTCACGGAGCTCCGCACGCAGCGCGGCCGTCGCCGCGTCGTCGATCTCGAGCGCCTGCTCGTCCGAGAAGACGACGCCGTAGGCGTCACGGGCGAGCTCGATCGTCGTGAAGTCGTCGAGCACGTCCTCCCGCACGGCCGCCGGGTCGCGGTCGAGCGGATCGCCGTACCCGGCCGCGTTCGGCTCGCGGAACTCGATGAACTCCCCGGCGCCGAACGGGATCCCGGTCACCTTCGCGTCGAGCACCTCCTGACGCCCGGTGTCGGGGTTGCGCCGGCACGACGCGACGAGGCCGTCCCAGCCGCCGAAGATGCCCATCGGCGGATCCGTCTGCCGGTCACCCTCGCAGGAGTACACGCCGTCGACGAGGAACCGGTTGCGGCGGATGATGCCGATGCCGCCCCGCCACTTGCCGGGCGCGGCCGGCTCGGGGCGGAGCTCGTACTGGTCGCACCGCACCGGGAAGCGCATGTCGAGCTCCTCGATCGGGTTGTTGCGCGTGTTCGCCATCAGGTTGTCGACGGAGTCCATCGCGTCCTTCCCATGACGGCCGCCGTACGACCCCTCGTTGACCTCGAGGTACAGCCAGTACTCGCCGGCGGACTCGTCGAAGCCCGAGTACGCGCAGAAGTGGATCCCGGCCGAGTTGCCCGCCGTCACCTGCTCCGGGAGCGCCTCGGCGAGGGCGAGGATCGTGTTGTCGACGACCCGCTGCACCTGGGTGAAGCGCGAGAAGCACGCCCGCGGGAAGTTGGGGTTGAAGATCGTCCCCTTCGGCGCGATCACGTCCACCGGTCGGAACACCCCGTCGTTCTGCGGCACGTGCTCCGGGAACATCACCTCGTCGAGCAGGATCGTCCGGACCGCGTAGTACGCCCCGACGAGCAGCGACCCCTCGAAGGGGACGTTGAAGCCGGTCGGCACCTCCGGGTTGGAGCCCGTGAGGTCGATCGTGATCCGGTCGCCCTCGACGACGACCTTCGTCTCCACGCGCAGGCGCACGCCGCGGTTGCGGGCGTCGTCGTCGAGCCACCCGACGATCGGTCCGTACTCGCCGTCCGGGATCTTCGCGATCTCGGCGCGCAGCATCCGCTCCGAGTAGTCCATCCAGTCGTAGGCCGCGCTCATCACCACGTCGGTCCCGTATCGCTGCACGAGCCGCAGGAACCGCTCCCGGCCGAGCTGGCAGGCAGCGAGCATCGCGTTCATGTCGCCGCGGTTCATCGTCTCGGTGCGGACGTTGTCGAAGATCATCCGGTCGACGTCGACGTTCAGCTCGCCCTTGCGGTACCAGCGGAGGCCGTTGTAGAGCTTCGCCTCGGCGTAGACGTCGAACGCGTCGGCGTTGATCCCCGGGAACGAGCCGCCGACGTCGAGGACGTGCGCCGTGACGGCGGCCCAGCCGAGGAGCTCCCCCTCGTGGAAGATCGGGACGGCGACGGCGATGTCCGGCGAGTGCGACGCGCCGAGGAAGGGGTGGTTGTGGACGATCACGTCCCCCTCCTCGATGTCGTCGCCGAGCCGGTGGAGGAAGCCACGGATGTACCACGGCAGGGAGCCGATGTGCATCGGTGTGGAGTCGGACTCGCAGAGCTCGCGCCCCTCGGCGTCGAAGATCCCGGCTCCGAGGTCCTCCGACTCGCGGATGATCGACGAGTAGCTCATGCGGAAGAGCACGCCGGCCATCTCCTTCGCGATCGCGTGGAACGCGCCGCCGAGCACGCGCAGCGTGATCGGGTCGACCTCCACCCGCTCGCGGGTGGGGGGCCCGGGCTGCCTACCGACCTCGTATTCGGTCACGGACATGTCGGCTCCCTCCTAGATCTCGCTCGCGACCGCGTCGGCGGCGGCGGCGAGCGCCTTCGCCTCGGCCGACGCCGCGACCTCGATGACGATGTTCCCGAAGCGGTCGACGTGCGCGGCCATCCCGGGCGGGATCACCGTCGTCGTGTCGTACTGGTTGACGATCGCGGGGCCGGTGAGCCGGTTCCCCGCCTTCAGCGCCCCACGCTCGTAGGAGCGCGTCGGCACCTTCTGCAGGGTGCCGCCGACGAGGAACCACGCCTGGCCCTCGTGCCGGAGCGCATGGTCGGGCGACTCGTCCCCGGCCTCGACCTCGGCGGTCTGCAGCGGCGGCATCAGGCCGATGCCGCGGACGCGGACGTTCGGGACCTCGATGTCCGACTCCTCGAAGCGGCGCGAGTACTCGCGCTCGTGGATGTCGTGGAAGTCGGCGCGGACCTGCTCCTCCCAGGCGTAGTCCACCGCACCGGCGGGGACGTCGACGCGGAGCTCGTAGCCCTGGCCGAGATAGCGGCAGTCGGCGATCCGGTGGATCACGATCTGGTCGGCCGTCATCCCGTCCTCGACGAGCTGCGCCCGCACCTTCGCCTCGAGCCGCTCGAAGAGCGCCTGGATCGCGTCGCGGTCGAGCGACGAGAGCCGCTGGTAGGCGGTCGCCACCTCCTCGTACACCATGTCGGTCGCGAGCAGGCCCATCGCCGCCGTCACCCCTGGGTAGGGCGGGACGAGCACGTGGGGCGTCCCCACCTCGAGCGCGATCTGGGCGGCGAACAACGGCCCGGCACCGCCTTCGGCGACGAGCGCGAAGTCCCGCGGGTCGTAGCCCTTCCGCACCGAGTTCTCCTCGATCGACTGCACCATCGAGTGGGTGAGGATCTGCACGGCGCCCATCGACGCCTCCTCGACCGACATCCCGAGCGCCTTCGCCGGCCCGTCCTCGAACGCCGTGCGCGCGAGGTCGGCGCGGAGCGTCATGCCGCCGCCGAGGAACGCCTCCGGCTGCAGCCAGCCGAGGTTCACCATCGCGTCGGTCGCCGTCGGCTCGGTGCCGCCGCGGTCGTACGCCGCCGGCCCCGGATCGGCGCCCGCGGAGCGGGGGCCGACACGGAAGATGCCGCCCTGGTCGACGTAGGCGATCGAGCCGCCCCCGGCGCCGATCGTGTCCACGTCGACCATCGGGATCATCGCCTGGTAGGGGCCGACGCGCGTGTCGAGCAGGTGCTTCATCCGGAGCCGGCCCTCCTGGGCAAGCCCGATGTCGGCCGACGTGCCGCCGACGTCGAGGGTGATCACGTTGTCGTACCCGGCCTGCTTCCCCGCCCAGATGCCGCCGACGACGCCGGCGACGGGGCCCGACATCAGGAGATTGACGGGCCGCTGGACCGCGGCGTCCGGGGTCGCGACGCCGCTCGCGGAGGTCATCAGGTGGACGTGGGTGCGGAGGCCGAGCTCCCGCAGCTCGCTCTCGAGGCGCCCGACGTAGGAGGCGACCTTGGGGCCGACGAACGCGTTCAGGCAGACGGTCGAGAACCGCTCGTACTCGCGGTACTGCGGGAGCACGTCCGAGGAGACGGAGAGGAACGCCTCCGGGAACTCCTCGCGGACGATCTCGGCGACCCGGCGCTCGTGATCCCCGTTCAGGAACGAGAACAGGAAGCAGACGGCGACCGCTTCGACACCGGCCTCCTTCAGTGCGCGCACCTGCGCGCGCGCCGCCTCCTCGTCGAGCGGGACGAGCACCGACCCGTCGCGGGAGATGCGCTCGGGCACGGTCAGCCGGTAGCGGCGGCGCACGATCGGGTACCGCTGCCACGGCAGGTCCTGGTAGTTCGAGAAGTTGAGCGGCTTCTTGTGGCGCGCGATGTGGAGGATGTCGCGGTAGCCCTCGGTCGTGATCAGCCCGACCTTCGCCCCGTTGTGCTCGATCACGATGTTCGTGGCGATCGTCGTCCCGTGGAACACCTGATCGAGCGACGACGGCTGCTCGCCGGCCTCCTCGGTGAGCTCGCGGATGCCCTGCACCGTCCCCTGGGACGGGTCGTCGGGCGTGGTCGGGAGCTTGTGGACGAGAACCGTCCCGGTCTCGTCGTCGACGTAGATCAGGTCGGTGAACGTGCCACCGACGTCGACACCGATGCGCTTCATGCGCCGTCACCTCCCGTCGTGAGGACGATCTTGCCGAAGAATGCTCGGCTCTCCATCAGGTCCGTCGCCTCCTTGACCTGCTCGAGCGGGTACGTCGCGGCGACCTGCGGCGTGAGGGCGCCGCGTGCGATCAACCCGAGGATGGTCTCCACCTCGCTCCGGTCGAACACGAACGACCCGATCACCGACAGCTGGCGGCGGAAGAAGGGGATGATGTCGAACGGCACGACCTCGCCCGAGTGGCCGCCGCAGATCACCAGGCGGCCGTCCTTGCGCAGCGAGTCGAGGCCCTTCTGGAACAGCTCCCCGCCGACGTGCTCGTAGACGAGGTCGACGCCCTCCCCGCCCGTCGCCTTCATGACCTCCTCGACGACGTCCTGCGTCGTGTAGTTGATGCCGACGTCCATTCCGAGCTCGGTCGCCTTCTCGAGCTTGTCGTCGCGGCTCGAGTTCCCGATCACGAACGCGCCCGCGTGCTTCGCGACCTGCACCGCCGCCGAGCCGATGCCGCTGCCGACGGAGTTGACGAGCACCGTCTCCCCCGACCGCAGGCGGGCCCTCGTGATCAGCATGTGCCACGCCGTCCCGAACGCGATGTGAGCGGCGGCCGCCTCGACGTCGCCGACGCCGTCGGGGACTCTGATCAGCTGCGAGGTCTTGCACAGGACCTTCTCGGCGTAGGCGCCGCCCGAGCCCATGCCGACGAACCACTCCGGGGCGACGCAGAGCGACTCCCGTCCGGTGCGGCAGTAGATGCACGCACTGCAGGTGGCGATCAGGTAGGCGGTGACGCGGTCGCCGACCTGCCAGCCCTCGACGCCCGCGCCGAGCTCCGAGATCCGCCCGACCGGCTCGATGCCGGCGATGTGTGGGAAGGCGACGGGGAAGCGGGAGACACCCTCCCGCACGTCGACGTCGAGGTGGTTCAGGGCGGTGGCCGTGACGTCGATCACGACCTCGCCCGGGCCCGCCGTCGGGTCGGGAAGCTCCTCGACTCGCAGGACGTCGGAATGGCCGAACTCGTGGAAGACGACCGCTTTCACGGACACGCTCCTCTCGCTTGGGGACGACGGACTTGTGTTTATGTCTGACATTCGCGATTCTGTCAATTCGATGGCCTCCCTGGGGTCCACACGGTCGCTCCTCTTCGTTCCGGGCAGCGACGAGCGCAAGCTCGCGAAGGCGCTCGGCGCGGGTGCGGACGCCGTGATCGCGGACCTCGAGGACGCCGTCGTGCCCGACGAGAAGGTGCGGGCGCGCGGGCTCGTCGCCGAGGCGCTCGGCGAGGCCGGCGGCGAGAGCCTGCGCCTCGTGCGGGTCAACGCCGCCGGCAGCGCGTGGTTCGAGGACGACCTTGCGGCCCTCGCCGAGATCGGCCTCGACGGGATCGTGCTCCCGAAGGCCTCGCCGGAGGCCGCCGGCGAGGCGACGCGGCTCGGGATCCCCGTCGTCGCGATCGTCGAGACCGCAGCCGGGCTGCGCCGCGCCTACGACGTCGCCTCCGTCCCCGGCGTCGAGGCGCTCGTGCTCGGGGCAGTCGACCTCGGCCTCGAGCTCGGGCTCGAGCCGCGGCCCGACGGGCAGGAGTTGCTCGTGGCGCGCTCGACCATCGTGATCGACTCTGCCGCCGCCGGGATACGCGCCCCGATCGACCAGGTATGGGTGGACGTCCGCGACCTCGACGGCCTCGAGCGCGACTGCGCGCTCGCGCGCTCGCTCGGCTTCCGCGGCAAGGCCTGCATCCACCCCGCGCAGGTCCCGGTCGTCAACGAGGCATTCGTGCCGTCGGGGGACGAGGTGGCCTGGGCGCAATCCGTCGTCACCGCGTACGAGCAGGCGGCGGCCGAGGGCCGAGGCGCTGTCGCGGTCGACGGGGAGATGATCGACCTGCCCGTCGTCGAGCGTGCGCGCCGTGTCCTGATCAACGCGAAGAGGAGCGTGCTCAATGTCGAGTGAGGAAGCAGCGGCGCCGAAGGAGTGGCGCGGTCGGTTCTACGAGGACTTCGAGGTCGGGGACGTGTTCCGCAGCCGGTTCGGGCGGACGATCACGCGCACCGACAACATCTGGTTCACGTGCCTCACCATGAACACGAACCCGATGCACTTCAGCGAGCCGTATGCGGCCAAGACGCGCTTCGGGCAGCCCCTCGTGAACAGCGCGTTCACCCTCGCGGTGGTGACGGGGCTGACGGTGCCCGACACGAGCGAGAACGCCGCCGCCAACCTGGCGTGGACGGACATCAAGCTCCCGAAGCCGGTGTTCGAGGGCGACACCCTGTACGCGGAGAGCGAGATCCTCGAGCGGCGCGAGTCGAGCTCGAACCCCAGCGTCGGCATCGTCTCGATGCGCTGCCGTGGGATCAACCAGCGCCACGAGGTCGTGATCGAGTACAAGCGGACGTTCATGGTCTACAAGCGGGACGCGCCCGAGGTCACCGAGACGTTCCCGCTGACCGACGAGAGCTGGACCGTCTGAGCGGACGGCACGAGAAGAAGGAGAGACACATGACCACTGCTGCCGAGACGATCGCCTCCTGGGCGACGAGCCTCAGCCTCGACGACATCCCCACGGAGGTGGCCGAGCACGCGAAGCACCACGCGCTCGACGTCCTCGGCTGCGGGCTCGCCGCGCACGCGGAGGGCGTGGCCGGCGAGGGGCGCACGACGATGGCGGAGCTCGGTGGCGAGCCGCAGGCGACGGTGATCGGGCTCGACGCCCGGCTGCCCGCCGCGAACGCCGCGTTCGCGAACGCCATGCTCTGCCACGGGCTGGACTTCGACGACACCCACTCCGACTCCGTGAGCCACGTCTCCGTCGTCGTCACGCCGGCGGTGCTCGCCGCGGGAGAGGCGCTCGGCGCGGACGGGCGCGACGTCCTGACGGCGATCGTCGCCGGCAACGAGATCACGTGCCGCGTCGGCATGGCCGCCCCCGGCGCGTTCCACGAGCGCGGCTTCCACCCGACGGCGATCTGCGGGATCTTCGGCGGCGTGGCCGCCGTCTCCCGCCTCTCCGGCGCGGACCCGCGGACGACGGCGAGCGCGCTCGGCATCGCCGGCTCCTTCGCCTCGGGCCTGTTCGCCTACCTCGAGGACGGCACGCCCACGAAGCCGATGCATCCCGCGTGGGCGGCACACGGCGTCCACGTCGCATCGCGGCTCGCGACGCACGGCGCGATCGGCCCGCACTCGGTGCTCGAGGGCAAGTTCGGCCTCTACCACGCCTTCCTCGGCGCCGAGCAGGGCGCGATCGACATCACGGGCCAGCTCGCGGACCTCGGCGAGCGCTGGGAGACGCCGCGCATCGCCTACAAGCCGTTCCCGGTCTGCCACTTCATGCACGGCTCGCTCGGCGCAGCCGGCGAGGCGGCTGCGGGGCGAACGTTCGCCCCCGAGGAGATCGAGGAGGTCGTCGTCCAGGTGCCGGCGGCGGGCGTCTCGCTCGTCCTCGAGCCGGCCCCGCAGAAGATCGCGCCCCGGTCGGAGTACGAGGGCAAGTTCTCCCTCCAGTACTCCGTCGCGTCGATGCTCGTGCGGGGTCACTGCTCGGTCGCCGACTTCACCGACGAGGCGATCGCCGACCCGGCCGTGCTCGCCGTCGCGGCGAAGGTGCGCTACGAGACGCGCGAGTACGCCACCTACCCGCAGGCCTTCCCCGGCGCCACGCTCGTGCGCCTCGCCGACGGGACGCAGCTCGAGGCCGACTACCCGTACCAGAAGGGCGGCCCCGAGAACCCGCTCTCGGACGACGAGGTGCGGGCGAAGTTCCGCGAGAACGCGGGGCTCGCGCTCGCCGCGCCCGCGGTCGAGGCGCTCGAGGAGGCGATCCTCACGCTCGAGCGCCAGGACGACCTGGCGGCAGCGCTCGCGCCGCTCGCCGGACGGGCGACGGTAGCGGCATGAGCGGAGACGACCTCACACCCGAGCAGCGGGAGATCGTCGCCGCCGTCCGCGACTTCGTCGACCGCGACGTCGTCCCGGTGGCGTCCGACCTCGAGCACGCCGACGAGTACCCCGAGGCGCTCGTCGAGACGATGCGCGAGATGGGGCTCTTCGGCACGACGATCCCCGAGGAGTACGGGGGCCTCGGGCTCGGCCTCGACACGTACGCGCTGATCGTGATGGAGCTGTCGCGCGGCTGGGTGACGCTCTCCGGGATCCTCAACGGCTCGTTCATCGCGGCGACGATGATCCGCCTGCACGGCACGGATGCGCAGCGCGACCGCTTCCTCCCGCTCCTCGCCGCCGGCGACCTCCGCTCGTCGTTCTCGATGACCGAGCCGCATGCCGGCTCCGACGTCCAGTCGATCCGCACGGTCGCCGTGCGCGACGGCGACGAGTACGTGCTCACCGGGCAGAAGATGTGGGTGACGAACGGGTGGCGCTCCGGCATCGTGATGCTGCTCGCGAAGACCGATCCGACGGCGGTCCCGGCCCACACCGGCATGACCGGCTTCATCGTCGAGAAGGAGCCCCGGACGAGCCTCCCGGGGCTCGAGATCCCGATGCCCGGGCTCCCGAAGCTCGGGTACAAGGGCGTCGAGTCCACGGAGCTCGTGTTCGACGGCTTCCGCGTCCCGGCGTCCAGCGTGCTCGGCGGCGAGGACGGCGTCGGCCAGGGGTTCAAGTACTTCATGAGCGGGATCGAGGTCGGGCGCGTGAACGTCGCCGCACGCGGCGTCGGCGTCGCGCAGGCGGCGCTCGACGACGCGGTCCGCTACGCGCGGGAGCGCGAGGCGTTCGGCAAGCCGATCGCACACCACCAGGCGGTGCAGCTGATGCTCGCGAAGATGGCGACCCGGGCCGAGGCCGCACGGCTGCTCACGGTGCAGGCGGCGCGCGCGAAGGCCTCGGGCGCGCGGGCGGACCTGGAGGCGGGCATGGCGAAGTACTTCGCCACCGAGGCGGCGCAGGACAACTCCCTCGACTGCATGCGGATCCACGGCGGCTACGGGTACTCACTCGAGTACCGCCCCGAGCGCTACTACCGCGACGCGCCGCTGCTCCTGATCGGCGAGGGCTCGAACGAAATCCAGCAGCTGATCATCGCGAGGCGGCTGCTCGAACGGGCAGGAGGCTGACATGGACTTCGCGCTCCCGGAGGAGCTCGGTGAGATCAGGTCGGCGGTGCGCGAGCTCTGCGCCCGCTTTCCCGGCGAGTACTGGCGCGGGCTGGAGCCCGACCGCTACCCCGAGGAGTTCGTGCAGGCGCTCACCGAGGCGGGCTGGCTGGCCGCGCTGATCCCGGAGGAGTACGGGGGGGCGGGGCTGTCGATCACGGCGGCGAGCGTGATCCTCGAGGAGATCAACGCCGCCGGCGGGAACGCGGGCGCCTGCCACGCGCAGATGTACACGATGGGGACGATCCTGCGGCACGGCTCCGAGGAGCAGAAGCAGCGGTACCTGCCGCGGATCGCCTCCGGCGAGCTGCGCCTGCAGGCGTTCGGCGTCACCGAGCCGACCGCCGGCTCGGACACCACGTCGATCCAGACCATGGCGACGAGGACCGACGGCGGCTGGCTCGTGCGCGGCCAGAAGATCTGGACGTCGCGGGCCGAGCACTCCGACCTGATGCTGCTCCTCGCCCGTACGACCCCGGCGGAGGAGGTCGAGAAGAAGACGCTCGGCCTCTCCACGTTCCTCGTCGACATGAAGCGCGCGCTCGAGGACGGGACGATGACGATCCGCCCGATCAAGACGCTCATGAACCACGCGACGACGGAGATCTTCCTCGACGGCGTCGTCGTGCCCGAGGAGGATCTCGTCGGCGAGGAGGGGATGGGCTTCCGCTACATCCTCGACGGCATGAACGCGGAGCGCGTCCTGATCGCGGCGGAGTGCATCGGCGACGGCCACTGGTTCGTGGAGAAGGCGCGGGCGTACGCGGGCGAGCGCGTCGTCTTCGGGCGTCCGATCGGCGCCAACCAGGGCGTCCAGTTCCCGATCGCGCAGGCGCACGCCCAGATCGAGGCCGCCGACCTGATGCGGTACAAGGCGGCCTGGCTGTTCGAGCAGGGCCTGCCCTGCGGCGCCGAGGCGAACATGGCGAAGCTCCTCGCGGCCGAGGCGTCGTGGGTGGCCGCGAACGCGTGCCTCGACACGCACGGCGGCTTCGGGTTCGCCGAGGAGTACGACGTCGAGCGGAAGTTCCGCGAGACGCGCCTCTACAAGGTCGCCCCGGTCTCGAACAACCTGATCCTCGCCTACCTCGGGCAGCACGTCCTCGGCATGCCGCGGTCGTACTAGCCCGCAGATCGGGCAGCCACCGAGCGGGGCGCGGGCGCGACACGGGCTGCGGCGGGCCCCGGCGCGTGGCTCGCTGGACCGCCTCGTCGCGCGTAGGGTGTCCGGATGCGCTCGCCGGAGGCGATCCTCGACGACGCGGGTGTGCCGTACAGGCGCCACGACCACGTGCCCGTGGCCACCGTCGCGGAGATCCTCGAGGCGCTCCCCTACCCGGCCGAGGAGCACGCGAAGACGCTCGCGTTCGACGCCGACGGGCGGAGCGTGCTCGTCGCGCTGCGCGGGAGCGACCGGCTGCGCTA